>NZ_JASPFC010000007.1:0-126020 GCF_031296635.1 Actinomyces acetigenes | reverse complement strand
CGCCGGCCTGGCCCCCGAGGCGGCACGAGACGGAGGAGCCGGCTCAACAGCGGCGTCGGCCGGGCTCGCCATGACCCACGCCTGGCTGGTGACCGGCCCGCCCGGATCGGGCCGCTCAAATGCCGCCCGCGCCTTCGCCGCCGCCCTGCAGTGCACCGGCCCGGTGCCCGGCTGCGGGCAGTGCAAGCCCTGCCGCGACGTCATGGCCGGCTCCCACCCCGACGTCGTGCGCCTGGCCACCGAGAAGCTCATCATCACCATGGAAGAGGTCAAGACCCTCATCGGTGAGGCCCAACGCCGCCCCTGGACCGGACGCTGGCGCGTCATCCTCGTCGAGGACGCCGACCGCATGGCCGAGCGCACCACCAACGTCCTGCTCAAGTCCATCGAGGAGCCCCCGCCCCAGACCGTCTGGCTGCTGTGCACCCCCAGCGCCGACGACGTCCTGCCCACCATCCGCTCCCGCTGCCGCCTGGTGACGCTGCGGATCCCTCCGGCCGACGCCGTCGCCGAGCTCCTCGTGCGCCGCGACAACGCCGACCCCGAACTGGCCGCCCGGGCCGCCCGCGCCAGCCAGTCGCATATCGGGCTCGCCCGCCACCTGGCCACCGACGCCGGCGCCTGGGACCGGCGCCGCCGCCTCCTGCTCGCCCCGGTCTCCCTGCGCAGCGTCGGCGACGCCGTCCTGGCCGCCGCCTCCCTGGTGGAGGCCACCGAGTCCGAGGCCAAGGAGGCCACCGCCGAGCGCGACGCCCGCGAGAAGGCCGAGCTCACCCGCGCCCTCGGCCTGGAGGGCGACGGGAAGATCCCGGCGGCCCTACGCGCCCAGATCCGCCAGCTCGAGGAGGACCAGAAGCGCCGCGCCAAGCGCGCCCGCACCGACGTGCTGGACCGGGCCATGATCGACCTGCTGTCCTTCTACCGTGACGTGCTCACCACCCAGATGGGTAGCGACGTCGAGCGCGTCAACCTCGACCTGTCCGAGGCCGTCGACCAGGCCGCCCGCACGACGAGCCCCGAGCAGTCCCTGGCCCGCATCGCTGCCATTGAGGAGTGCCGCAGCCGCCTGCGCTCCAACGCCGCCCCCCTGCTGGCCGTCGAGGCCCTCATGGTGCAGTTGCGCCCCCAGGCCGAAGGAAGGTGAGTCCCCCGCCCCGCCCGACCCGCGGCGGGGCATGGCATGAGGCCGCGTCGTCGGGCCTGGACTGCTGCCGCCGCGACCTCCAAAACCAGGACGGCCACGGCCGGGTGTGCAAGAGTCGTGACATGACCGTGACACAGTCCGGGGCCGAGGGCGGCGGCCACGCCGCTCGGTTCGAGCCGATCATCCGCAGATCGAGCCCGCAGGAGCGGGTCATCGCCTGGGGGCTCATTGCCGTCGGCCTGCTGGGGCTGGGCATCGGGCTGGCGATCATGACCTATGGGCAGCTGCGGGGGATGCTCGCCTGCTTCGCCGCGGCGACACTGTGCCTGCTCGTGGGCTACCTGACCCTGCGGCCGCGGACCGTCTTCGACCGGAGCGGCATCCACAGCAGGACGCTGCTGCGCTCTTACGACCTCGCCTGGCCCGGCTCCCGGGACGACTTCGACATCACCCGGGAGACCCGTTCCGCTCGACGCATCGGTGGTGCGGGCCCGAGCGTGCAGGCGACAGTGCGCAGCGAGGCGGACACGGTGGTGCTGGGAGGAATGACCACTCGGGCACTCACCGAGCCCAGGGCTCGCTACCTCATGGAGGACGAGCTCGATCGGCTCTGGGCCTGGGCCGCCTCCTGGGGGCTGGTGCCCGCCGAGGACCCGGAGGACAACGGGACTCGCGGGGGAGAAGGCAACGGCCCATCTCATCCCTGAGAGGGATCATGCACCGGCTGGTCAGTTCATATGATGCTGCTCATGGAAACGAGAATGAAGCATCCTCCCAAGAATCGGCCTTATCGGTCCTCGCCGGCGGTCGTGGACGAGGCGAGAGGCTCGAGTGGCCTTCGACGCCATCGGGTGTCTGCTGGGGTGCTGGCGGCTGTGGCGGGTGTGTGCCTGGGGGTGGGGACCGGTGCGGTTCCTGCTGTTGCGGCGCCCGCTGCGGGGCCGGCTCCGGCTGCGGCTGCGTCGTCCAAGGCGGCGGTGCCCAAGGGGCTGGAGTCCTTTTACGGTCAGAAGGTCGAGTGGTACGACTGCGTGGCCACTGCCGGGGTGGAGAAGTCGGCTGACAAGACCGGTTTTCAGTGCGCCAAGGTCAAGGTGCCGCTGGACTACTCCCAGCCCGGCGGTCAGACCATTGAGATCACGATGAAGAAGCACCTGGCCACCGGCTCGGTGCGCCAGGGCACCCTCTTCATCAACCCCGGCGGCCCCGGTGGATCCGGGGTGGAGGCCGTCAGCACGATGGCAACCTCGACCTTCGCCGGCGTGCAGAAGGCCTACGACATCATCGGCTTCGACCCCCGCGGCGTCGGCTCCTCCACCGCCATCACCTGCACCTCCGACACCGAGGTGACGGCGATGGCGGAGGCCGCCCCGGTCACTGCCGGAGACGGCGCCACGGCATTCGAGCAGCGAGCCGCCGCCATCTCCGCGCAGTTCAAGCAGTTCGAGGCCAGCTGCGCGGCGAACACCAAGCCTGCCGAGCTGCTCGACCATGTGGACACCGTCTCGGTGGCCCGGGATCTTGATGTCCTGCGGGCCCTGTCCGGGGACCAGAAGCTCAACTACACGGGCTTCTCCTACGGCACCTACCTGGGGGCGACCTACGCCGAGCTCTTCCCGGCCAACACCGGCCGCATGGTCCTCGACGGCGCCCTGGACCCCAGCCTGACCTACAACGAGCGCAGGCAGGGGCAGGCCCTGGGCTTTGAACGGGCGCTGCGCAACTATGTCGCCTGGTGCCAGTCGGGACAGAACTGCCCCCTCACCGGTGACACCGACGCGGGCGTCAAGCAGATCGGAGACGTCTTCACCTCGGCCAACCAGTCGCCCGTGCCCTCCTCGGACCCGAACCGTCCGGTGACAGGCGAGGACATGAAGCAGGTGATCTCGCTTCTGCTCTATTCTCCGGAGACTTCCTGGGGGACTGGCAATGAGGCCCTGGCGCAGGTCATCAACGAGCACGACGCCTCGATCTTCAGGAC
This sequence comes from Actinomyces acetigenes, assembly GCF_031296635.1. Lineage (NCBI taxonomy): Bacteria > Bacillati > Actinomycetota > Actinomycetes > Actinomycetales > Actinomycetaceae > Actinomyces > Actinomyces acetigenes. The sequence goes on along the minus strand of NZ_JASPFC010000007.1, from coordinate 122,895 downwards.
GATACTGAGCCGGCTCGACGCTCAGCCCGTGGTCAGCACCGGTGCGATGATCGGCACCAACTGCCTGGACTACCGGGTCGAGGGCGACATGGCCACCTGGAAGGCGCAGAGTGAGGAACTGGAGAGGATCGCCCCCCGCTTCGCCACTATCGCGGAGGCCGGTGACCTCGGCTGCCAGGCCTGGGGGCACACCGGCACCCAGCCGCCCAAGGCGCTCCACGCCAAGGGGGCCGCGCCGATCCTCGTGATCGGAACGACCGGCGACCCGGCCACTCCGCACGAGTGGGCCGTGGCCCTGGCCGATCAGCTGGACTCCGGCCAGCTCCTCACCTGGGAGGGCAATGGGCACACGGCTTACGCGAACTCCGGGCACGGCCCCTGCGTCACCAAGGCGGTCGACACCTATCTGCTCACCGGCACCATGCCCAAGAAGGGGCTGACGTGCCACGGCACGCAGTGACTCCTCAAGGAACCGCCACCCTCCTGCCAGCTCTCCACTGAGGATCGTCAAGGAGTGCTGCGGGTACTCATCACCGTGGTTGGGGCGCTGGAGACAGACGCCCCAACCACGGTTCTTCTCTGCTCTCACATGCCTGCCCATGACGCGGACAGGTTCCGTTTACTGTTTGTAATATAACGTTTATGAAAAATAGCATGAATGAATTGTCTGGTCCGCGACGAGTCGCTCCAGGGCGTCGTCGGGTGTCCGCCGGGGTGCTGGCGGCTGTGGCGGGCGTGTGCCTGGGGGTGGGGGCCGGTGCGGTTCCTGCTGCTGCGGTGCCCGCTGCGGGGCCGGCCCCGGCTGCGTCGTCCAAGGCGGCGGTGCCCAAGGGGCTGGAGTCCTTCTACGGTCAGAAGGTCGAGTGGTACGACTGCGTGGCCACTGGTGGTATGGCGAAGTCTGCTGACAGGACCGGTTTTCAGTGCGCCAAGGTCAAGGTGCCGCTGGACTACTCCCAGCCCGATGGCCAGACCATTGAGATCGCGATGAAGAAGCATCTGGCCACCGGCTCGGTGCGCCAGGGTTCTCTCTTCGTCAACCCCGGCGGCCCCGGCTACTCCGGAGTAGACATGGTGGAGAGCAACGAGGCACAGTTCTCGCCCACTCTCAACCAGGCCTACGACATCATCGGCTTCGACCCCCGCGGCGTCGGCTCCTCCACCGCCATCACCTGCGACGACGGCGCGGGCCAGCAGCCTGCCAAAGCCGCCCAGGGGGGCATGGGTGTCAACGACCCCCAACCCGGCTCCCTCGTCGCCGACGCCGCCGGGGACGACCCCACCCCCTTCCGGGACGCTGAGAATCCTGCTGCCGACGGCGGTGCGGAGGGCAACATTAGTTTCCCGACCCTGATCGACGAGATCACCAAGGACTTCAAGCAGGAGGAGGCCAACTGCGCCGCCCACACCAAGCCGGCCGGTCTGCTCGACCATGTGGACACCGTCTCGGTGGCTCGGGATCTTGATGTCCTGCGGGCGCTGTCCGGGGACCAGAAGCTCAACTACCTGGGCTTCTCCTACGGCACCTACCTGGGTGCTCACTACGCCGAGCTCTTCCCCGCCAACACCGGCCGCATGGTCCTCGACGGCGCCGTTGACCCTTCCCTGTCACTGGGGGACCGGGCCGCCGGGCAGGCCAAGGGCTTCGAGACCGCACTGCGCACCTACGTCCAGCAGTGCCAGTCCGGCCAGGCCGTCCAGGAGAACCAGAGCTGCCCCCTGACCGGTGACGCCGACGCCGGAGTCCAGCAGGTTCGGTCCCTCATCGCCTCAGCCGACAAGACGCCGCTGAAGACCGCGGACCCGAACGTCACCGTGGACGGCAGCACGATCCGCAGCGTCGTCCGTCGGTTCCTGTACTCCTCCGAGTACTGGCCCTTCCTCACCTACGCCCTCGACCAGGCCATCACCCAGAAGGACGGCTCCTACATCCAGGTGCTCTACGGGAAGGCGACGGCCGGCGGCAGCGCCCCGACCTTCTACGCCGTCAACTGCCAGGACATCCCCGTCCAGGGCGACATGGCCAGCTGGGAGAAGGACTACCAGCAGATCCTCCAGAGCTCGCCAACCTTCGGCGCCTCCTTGGGCAACCAGGATGCGCGCTGTCAGGCCTGGGGGCACAACGGGACCCGCAAGCCCGCACCCATCCACGCCAAGGGGGCGGCCCCCATCCTGGTGGTGGGCACCACCGGTGACCCGGCCACGCCCTACGCCTGGTCCCAGGCCCTGGCCGCTCAGCTCGCCTCCGGTCGGCTCCTGACCTGGGAGGGCAACGGCCACACCGCCTACGGGCGCTCGGGGGCTTGCATCCACAACGCCGTCGACACCTACCTCACCAGAGGGACCATGCCCGAGGAAGGCCTGACCTGCAAGAACGGACAGTGACGCCGGACCGTCCCCGCCCCCGGGGCCTCGATGGGAACTTCTCCCCACTCCGTCTCCAGGAGGAGGCCCCGGGCGGCACGGCCGCATAAGGTTCACGTCGTGACTACTGCGACCTCTCCTCGGCCTCGTATCCAGCCGCTGCTCGTGGCGCTCGCTGCGCTTCTGGCGTGCGGGGGCCTGACCGCCTGCCAGGACGACACCGACATCAAGGCCTCGCCGGCAACGGCGTCGGCCTCGGCAGCGGTCCCGGCCGGGCTGGAGAGCTTCTACAACCAGAAAGTCTCCTGGTACGCCTGCGACAAGAAGGGAATGGGTGAGGCGAAGTCGGGCAAGGACACCGGCTTCACCTGCGCCAAGGTCAAGGTGCCGCTGGACTACGACAACCCCGGCGGCGAGACGATCGATATCGCAGTGAAGAAGCGGGCCGCCGGCGGGGAATCGGTCGGCTCACTGTTCATCAACCCGGGTGGGCCGGGAGGGTCGGGCATCGAGCTGGTCGAAAACGCCGGTTCCTACTTCTCCAAGAACCTCACCGGCTCCTACGACGTCGTCGGCTTCGACCCGCGCGGCGTGGGCGCCTCCACGGCGGTCGACTGCCTGACCGACGCCGAGCTCGACGCCGAACGAGCCGGGGCGAACGACCCGGCGACCCCCTCGGCCACGGCCACCCAGGAGCGGGCTCAGAAGATGGGGGAGGCCTGCGCGTCGAAGACCAGCACCGCGGGGCTCCTGGACCACATCGACACCATCAGTGCCGCTAAGGACCTTGACATCCTGCGGGCGGTTGACGGCCAGCAGACGCTGACCTACCTGGGCTTCTCCTACGGCACCTACCTGGGGGCCACCTACGCTGAGCTGTTCCCGGCCAACACTGGTCGTATGGTCCTCGACGGTGCCGTCGACCCCTCCCTGAGCGCCGAGGAACTGGCCCTGGGGCAGGCCAAGGGCTTCGAGGCCTCGCTGCGGGCCTACGTGGAGAACTGCCAGAGCTCCAAGCTGGGCTGCCCCCTGAGCGGAGACGTCGACTCCGGCGTCTCCCAGGTCCGCGAGTTCCTCGAGTCCACGAAGACGGCGCCGCTGCCGACCTCCGACAGCAAACGGCCACTGACCTACGACCTGGCCGTCTACGGGGTGCTGGGATCGATGTACCAGACCCAGGTGTGGCCTTCCCTCACCCTGGCGCTGTCCCAGGCGATGGGCAAGGTGGGGAAGCCGGATGGAAGCGCGCTGCTGGCCATCGCCGACCTCGTCTCCTCCCGCCAGAGCGACGGTACCTACTCCAATAACGGCGCCGAGGCCCTCATGGCGGTCAACTGCCTGGACTACCCGGTCCAGGGGGACAACGCCTCTTGGGAGGAGAACGCCAAGGCCGTCAATGAGGCCTCACCCACCTTCGGCTCCCAGCTGCTCTACCCCGACGCCTACTGCCAGGGCTGGGGCCACACATCGAGCCGCAAGCGAGAGAAGATCACGGCCTCCGGTGCCGCACCGATCCTCGTGGTGGGCACCACCGGGGACCCGGCCACCCCCTACGCCTGGTCCCAGGCGCTGGCCGATCAGCTCGAGTCCGGTCAGCTCCTGACCTGGAAGGGCAACGGGCACACCGCCTACGGACGCTCCAACGACTGCGTCAAGAAGGCCGTGGACACCTACCTGCTCAACGGGACGATGCCGGACAAGGGGCTCACCTGCTGACCATCGCCAGGCAGGCCGGCCCGACCGGTTCCCGCAGGCCATGAGACCGGCCCTGGACGACGTGAATGTCGTCCGGGGCCGATTCCTCAACCGAGCCGCACCGGCGCTGCGGGGCTCCGGAGCGTCCGACTCACTGGCTCAGCTCTCCGGCGATGGACCGTCCCATCCAGTGAGCCAGATCGTCTCCCGCCAGTCCCTGCGAGAGCAGGAACTGGGTCTTGGCGTAGGCGGCCTCCAGGGTCATGTCGCGGCTGCCGACGGCGCCACTTCGGGCAAGTGCGTCCCCGGCTTCGTAGTGCCCCAGGAGGACCTGGGACTCGTGGCACTGGGAGGTCATGATGACGGCCGTCCCGGCGGCGATCACCCGTTCGACGACGTCGGTCAGCCCCGGCTCCTGGGAGGGCACGTTGCCGACTCCGAAGGCCCGCAGGATCACGGCCTCGGGCAGCGGCGTCAGCAGCGCCTCCAGGCGGGCCGCGGTGATGCCCGGGACCAGGTCGATCACGACGACGTCGTGGCGGGTGTAGGGGGCGGCGTCCTTCCAGCCGATACCCGGCGACGCAGCCTGCGCCCACTGCCACGGGGCGCCAGTGGTGGCCAGAGGGGCCGCGTTGGGGGACTCGAAACCGGTGAAGGCCCACGAGGAGGACTTCGTTACCCGGTTTCCGGCCAGGAGCCGATGACCGAAGAACAGTGCCACCCCGCTGTGGCGCCCGGAGGTGGCGGCCTGGAGCGCCCCGGTGACGTTCGCCGCGGCGTCGCTTCCCAGCTCTCCGAGCGGGAGCTGGGAACCGGTGATGACGACCGGAACGCTCAGATCCGTCAGCGCATAGGACAGGGCGGCGCTGGTGTAGGCCATCGTGTCGGTACCGTGCAGGATGACGAAGGCGGTCTGCGGGTCGGCCGCGGCGTGGGCGTGCAGGTCGTCCACGATCGCCTGCCAGGACAGTGGGGTGGCGTTCGAGGAGTCGATGAGCGGGGCCAGTGAGGTCACCGTCACCGAGCGCGCCAGGGGCGTGCCCGCCAGCAGTGAGTCGAGCCACCCCTCCAGATCCGCGCCGGGCACGAGGCCGTGAGGGGAGTCCACCATCCCGATGGTGCCCCCGGTGTAGATGATGTGAACGCGCATGTGCTCAGCCTCCTACCGTTCAGGCCTCGTACGACGAGGCGGATGCGGCCCCGCCCACCTCGTCGGCGAGGACTTCGTCGAGCAGGTCGCCCCGGATACGTCCCCGTACCGCGTACCAGCCCGCCACCATCATGCCGATGACGATGGCGAACAGGCCCAGAGTCTGCTGTCCGGCCGGGTCGGCTACGTTCGAGACGATAACGACGGTGAAGAAGGCCAGGGCCGCGTAGTTGGTCCAGGGGGCGCCCGGCATCCGGTAGGCCGGGCGCACCTCCTTGCCCTCCTTCACCCGGCGTAGGAAGGCGAGGTGGGTGACGAGGATGGCTCCCCAGGTCCCAGCGATGCCGATGCCGGCCTGAATGATGTCACCGGCATAAGGCACACCGATCCCGGAGAAGAAGGTGACGAAGGGCGACTGATCCTTCAGGTAGGAGGTGTAGGGCAGGACCAGCGCCAGCAGCATGACCGAGCCGACGTAGAAGACGAAGATACGCAGAATCATCGAGTTGATCGCCTTGGGCAGGATCTTCTCGGCCTCCCTCGCCTCACCTGCGGCCACGCCCACCATCTCCGTGCCGCCGAAGGCGAAGACCACGCCGAGGGTCAGGGCGAAGACGATCGGGAATCCCTTGGGGAAGAAGCCACCGTTTCCGATGATGTTGTGGGCCCCTGCGGTGATCGCGCCTCCGTGGGGGTCCGTTCCGGTGTGAAGCCCGAGAACAATGGCGACGATGGCCACCACCATGAAGGACACGATGGCGGCGACCTTGATGAGCGCGAACCAGAACTCCGCCTCACCGAACATCTTGACGTTGAGCATGTTGAGGATGAAGACCAGGACGAGCGCGATGAGCGCGAAGACCCACTGCGGGACAACCTTCAGAGCCGTCCAGTAGTGGAGATAGTTGGCCACGGCCGTGATGTCGGCCATCACAGTGACTGACCAGTCCAGGAAGAAGAACCAGCCGGTGATGTAGGCGCCCTTCTCACCGAGGAACTCACGGGCGTAGGAGACGAATGCGCCGGAGGAAGGCCTGCGGATGGCGAGCTCACCCAGAGCACGCACCATGAGGAAGGCGAAGATTCCACAGACGGCATAGGCGAACATCAGTCCCGCCCCGCCGTCCTTGAGTCGGCCGCCGGCCCCCATGAAAAGGCCCGTGCCGATGGAGCCGCCAATGGCGATCATCTGCAGGTGGCGGTTCTTCAACGACTTGTTGTACCCGGCGTCGCCGCGGTCCCGGATCTGGTCGGGCTGGGAAGTGCGTGAGGATGACGACGAAGCACCCGAGTGCGGTGATGGAGAGGTGGGGGAGTGGCTGGATGGAGACTCGCTCATAGAGATCCTTACGGAGAGGAAGACCTGTTGAATGACGTGCGGAGAATACCGGGCCCGATTGGTTCAGGTGACGCGGGGCGGCTGCTGCGCTCAGTCGCACGCCTGTCCCGAATGTGCCCTCCTGCCATCGCGATCCCGTGCTGAGTCGGGGGAACCAGGGGGTTCTGGGGCCTGAGAAGGGCCTCCGTCTTCAGCTTCAGCGGCGGTTGTGATGCGGTGAGGAGGGCGGTTGACTGTGTCGAGGAACACGGTTCTCCTTGCGGTGCTGGATTGCGGTGGTGACCGCAGGGCCGGTATGTTCGGCTCTGCTGCTTGTGCCAGCGCCGCCTTAGCTCAGTCGGCAGAGCGATTCACTCGTAATGAATAGGTCGTGGGTTCGATTCCCACAGGCGGCTCGATCAGCCCCGGGAGGTAATGCCTTCCGGGGCTTTCAGGTACCGGGCGCCTCACCCGCGGCCTGTCGATGTGCCCTCCGGCACATCTGGTGGCTACAGCGGTTGTGGGTTTCTGGGATGACCGTGTGGCCGAATTCCTTCGTCGCCCAGTGACCGGCCGGGCCATGGCTCCAACGGGGCGGATTCTTCCAGCTCGACGTGATGTGACCTCAGGGTGGGAGCTGTGGTGACGCAGGCATTCTCTTCCGGCTGAGAGAATCCCCCACCGCTATCTGGGAGTCGCCTGGGAGATTGGCTGTCTCGGATTGACTGATCGTTGGATACCTCTATGCGGCCGGAGGCGAGGGGGGTGTCGTGCCTGGATTGTTCCGCCAGGTCTCGTGGGGATCTCCAAAGGGGACCTCAGTGCTTTCACAGTTTTCGTCTCAGTCATCAAGGTGTTCAGGGTGGTATGGCGGCGCGCATCGCTGTGTGATTGGGGAGGGCGGGTGGCTGGTAATGAGGGTGGCGAAAAGCCGTGTTGCATTGAGGGCAACTATTGTTTAATCTAACGTTGTCCGCAGCGGGATACATCCTTCAGACCCGCTCCCTCCACTCAGAATGAGGAATCATGGCACAGAAGACTCAGGTCATCCTCGTCGACGATGTCGACGGGTCCGAGGCCAATCAGACCGTCACCTTCGCCCTTGACGGTGTCACCTACGAGATCGACCTGAACGACGAGCACGCAGCTGCTCTTCGTGAGTCCCTTGAGGAATGGGTCGGAAAGGCTCGTCGCACCGGCGGCCGTCGCAGCTCCGGTCGTCGTCGTTCCAGCGGTCCTTCTGACACTCAGAAGATTCGCGAGTGGGCCCGCGAGCAGGGCCTTGAGGTTTCTGACCGCGGTCGCGTCTCCGCTGAGGTGCGCAAGGCCTACTACGAGGTCAACCCCGGCAACTGAGGGAACATGGGGTGCCTGGCTCACATGAGGCCGGCACCCCGCATCGAGTTATTCTCGAGCTGATTGCCACCTCGCACTACGGCTCTGGTTGTACGCTCAGGCGCACCACCAGAGCCGTAGTGTTTTCAATACGTGAATTCGCTCCGTGAACGGGCGTTATCGCTGCGAGCGGTGCCTTCGGGCCGATGCGCTCGCGCCCTCACCCGCTGAGATCGCCCTTCTTAGGCCTCGCGCCATGCCCGCGATCCTGGCAGGATAGGGCCATGGCTTACACCCTCGTACTGCTCCGCCACGGCGAGAGCGAATGGAACGCGAAGAACCTCTTCACCGGCTGGGTCGATGTCCCGCTGTCAGACAAGGGCCGCGCCGAGGCCGTCCACGGTGGTGAGCTCCTCAAGGAGGCAGGTGTCCTCCCCGAGAAGCTCTTCACCTCGATGCTGCGTCGCGCCATCATGACCGCCAACCTCTCCCTGGACGCCGCGGACCGCCACTGGATCCCGGTGGAGCGCAGCTGGCGCCTCAACGAGCGCCACTACGGCGCCCTGCAGGGCAAGAACAAGAAGGAGATCCGGGACGAGTACGGAGAGGAGCAGTTCATGCAGTGGCGCCGCTCCTACGACGTGCCGCCGCCGGCCATCAAGGCCGGCTCGGAGTTCTCCCAGGATGCCGACCCCCGCTACGCCGGTGAGCCCATCCCCGCCACCGAGTGCCTCAAGGACGTTCTCGAGCGCCTCCTGCCCTACTGGGAGGGCACCGTCGTCCCCGAGATCAAGACCGGCAAGACCGTCATGATCGCCGCCCACGGCAACTCGCTGCGCGCCATCGTCAAGCACCTCGACGACATCTCCGACGACGACATCGCCGGCGTCAACATCCCCACCGGGATCCCGCTGGTCTACGAGCTCGACGAGGAGACCCTCAAGCCGCTCAAGAAGGGCGGCCGCTACCTCGACCCCGAGGCCGAGGCCAAGATCGCAGCAGTGGCCAACCAGGGCAAGTGAGCCCCGGCGACCTGCCGCACCCTCAATGACGCGGGCGGCGTCGGACCCCAAGGAAGGTCCGGCGCCGCCCGTCTCGTCGGCTCCAAGTGCTCAGTGGAGCGCGTCAGCGTCCTCGGCGTCATGCGTCTCGGGCATGGAGGCTCCCGAGACGAGGTAGGCCACGCGGCTGGCCACCGAGGTGGAGTGGTCGCCGAAGCGCTCCAGGAAACGGCCCATGAGGACGGCGTCAATGACCTGCTGGCGGCTCAGGTCGTGAGCCGGGTCCAGGATCATCTGGAAGGAACGACGGTGCAGGGCGTCGAGCTCGGCGTCGTTGGTCTGAATGACGGAGGCCAGCTCCAGGTCCCGCGTCGAGATGAGGCGGGCGACGTCCCTGCCGGCGCGCACCGCCAGGTCCGCCATCTCCAGGATGAGTCCCAGGACCGGCTCGGGCAGCGGTGGCTCGGGGTAGCGGCCGCGGGCGATGGCCGCCACGTGGCGAGCCAGGTCGCCCTGGCGCTCCAGGGTCTGGGCCATGCGCAGCGCGGACAGGACGTTGCGCAGGTCCCCGGCCACCGGCTGCTGGCGGGCCAGCAGCATGACGCACAGGTCGTCGATGTCGCGCTGGAGGTCGTTGATGCGCTCGTCGGCGTCGATCACCTGCTCGGCGATGACGATGTCCCCCTGGCGCAGGGACTCCGCGGCCCGCTCGATCGCGGTGGCGACCTGGTTGGCCATGGACTCGAGGTCGGAGCCCAGCTGCTTGAGCTCCTGGTTGAAGATGGCGCGCATGAGGTTGCTCCTGTTCCGGGCGAGGACCGATGGCTCGGGCCGGTCGGTGAGGTGGCGGGGCGGCGCTGCTCGACGATCCGGTCGAGGCCGCCGCCAAGGATGTTGTCCCTAAGCACAGCAGCCCTGCGACGCCGCCGCAAGCGGCACGCCCACAGGCGGTGCCGGCCGGTGGGTGCCGTCGGGGCTCAACTACCCTAGAGGCGTGGGCCTGACCGTCATCGTTCTCCTCCTCGCCGCCGCCGCTTTCACGTGCCTGGGGGCGGCGATCGGTGTTGCGCTGTCCCGGCGCGAGCGCAGGGCGGCCACGAGCGCCGCAGACCTGGCAGGCCTGGCCGGGACCGACACGGCCGTCCCGGTGCTGGCGGCACTGCGCTCGACAGTCGTCGTCCTCGATGACGACGACGAGGTCCTGCGCGCCTCGGCGTCGGCCTACACCTTCAACATCGTGCGCGACGACGCCGTCATCGAGCCGACCGTGGCGGCGATGGTGGGGCGCGTGCGCGCCTCAGGCCAGGCGCAGGACGCGGCCGTCACCGTGGCCCGGGGGAGGGTGCCGGGCGCGGGCCAGTTCCACCTGCAGGTGCGCGCGGCCGGCATCGGCCAGGGGCGCGTCCTCATCCTCATCGAGGACCACACCGCCGCCCGCCGGGTGGAGGCCATGCGTCGCGACTTCGTCGCCAACGTCTCCCACGAGCTCAAGACCCCGGTCGGCGCGATCCAGCTGCTCGCCGAGACCGTCGAGGCCGGCGCCGACGACCCCGACTTCGTGCGCGACTACTCCGGGCGCATGCGCAAGGAGGCCCGCCGCCTGGGCGTCCTGGTCCAGGAGATCATCGAGCTCACCCGCCTCCAGGAGGGTGACGCCCTGGCCGAGCCCGAGGTCGTCGACATCGACGACGTCGTCGCCGAGGCCGTGGACCGGGTGCGCGTCGAGGCCGACGGCCGCCAGATTGCCCTCGTGGCCGGCGGAACCAAGGGACTGCGGGTGCGCGGCGACGCCGCCCTCATCACCACCGCCGTGCGCAACCTGCTGGACAACGCCATCCGCTACTCCGAGCCGCGCACCCGGGTCTCGGTGGGCGTCTCGCTGGACGCGGAGGACCCCGACATCGTGCGCATCGCCGTGGTCGACCAGGGCATCGGCATCCCCAAGGAGGAGCAGGAGCGCGTCTTCGAGCGCTTCTACCGCGTCGACAAGGCCCGCTCGCGCGCCACCGGGGGCACCGGCCTGGGTCTGAGTATCGTCAAGCACGTGGCCGCCGACCACGGCGGCACCGTCGAGCTGTGGTCCGCCCCGGGACGCGGCTCCACCTTCACCCTCGTGCTGCCGCGCCTGGGCGAGGGCGAACCGGTGAAGGGCGAGTCGGTCGGGGCTGGTCCGGTCCAGGACCAGCCCGCCGACGTCGCAGCGGAGCACACCCCCGGGAGCGGGTCATGAGCCCGGCAGAGCGCTCCGCAGGGACGGGCGCAGAGGCTGGTGCGGCGTCGGGTGCGGGGGCGCCCGCCCCCTCCGGTGCACCGGCCGCGTCGTCGATGACGCCGGTGAGCGGCCCAATGCGGATCCTCCTGGTCGAGGACGAGGAGAACTTCCGCGACCCACTCGCCTTCGGCCTGCGGCGTGACGGCTTCGAGGTGGTTGAGGCCGAGGACGGCCAGCGCGCCGTCGAGATCTTCGAGGCCTCCCGGCGCCCCGGCGGCGTCGGCCCCATCGATCTGGTCCTGCTGGACCTCATGCTGCCCCGCCTGGACGGGATCGAGGTGTGCACCCGGATCCGGCGCTCCTCCTCCGTGCCGGTCATCATGCTCACCGCCAAGGACACCGAGCTGGACAAGATCGTCGGCCTGGAGATCGGGGCCGACGACTATGTCACCAAGCCCTACTCCTACCGGGAGCTCCTGGCGCGCCTCAAGGCGGTCCTGCGTCGTAGCCGTGCGGCCGCCCCGGAGCCCGAGCCGGTGCTGGTCGCCGGCGGGGTGCGGATGGACGTCGAGCGCCACGAGGTCAGGGTCAACGGCGAGGTGGTCGCCATGCCGTTGCGGGAGTTCGAGCTCCTGGAGCTGTTTCTGCGTCACCCCGGCCGCGTGCTCACCCGCAACCAGATCCTGGAGCGCCTGTGGGGGCCCGATTACGAGGGCGACACGAAAACTCTGGACGTCCATGTCAAACGGCTTCGCGGCAGGATTGAGGCCGACGCCTCCAAACCGGTTCTCATCACCACGGTCAGGGGGCTCGGCTATCGCCTGGACGGGGATTCTGAGCACTGATTCTCCATTGCGGGTGGCACCGCAGTTCTCGCCGCCGGTCCCGGGCCGCGCCCGCCGTGACCTCTGTGAGATACGTCCCCGATCTTTGCGCGGAATGACCTGATAAACTAGAGATCCGCAAACCAGTCTGGAGAGTCATCCTTATGACCTATGAAGTCGGTGAGACTGTCGTCTACCCGCACCACGGGGCCGCCCGGATCATTGATATCCGGCAGCGCAAGGTACGCGGTGAGGAGAAGACGTATCTGCAGCTCGAGGTGGCCCAGGGTGACCTGACCATCTTGGTTCCCGCCGAAAGCGTTGAGCTCATCGGCGTCCGTGACGTGGTTGATGAGACCGGTTTGGAAAAGGTCTTCGAGGTGCTGCGGGCGCCGCTGACCGAGGAGCCCACGAACTGGTCTCGCCGTTTCAAGGCCAACCAGGAGAAGATCGCCTCCGGGGATGTCATCAAGGTTGCCGAGGTCGTGCGGGATCTCTCCCGTCGTGACACGGACCGCGGCCTGTCTGCCGGCGAGAAGCGCATGCTCGCCAAGGCCCGCCAGATTCTCGTCTCCGAGCTGGCCCTGGCCCAGAAGACTCCCGAGGAGGAGGCCGAGTCCCGCCTGGACGAGGTTCTCGCGTCCTAGTACCGCGCAGCGCTCGTGCTCAGGTTGTCGAGGACGCGGTAGCGTCCTGCCCGTGAGCACCAGCCCTTCATCCCAAGCATCCGCCCCGCCCGAGTCTGCTCCGGGTGGGGCGGTCGCCGTTCTCACCGCGGCGGGCTCCGGCTCCCGCCTGGGCGCCGGGGTCCCCAAGGCCCTCGTCCCGGTGGGCGGCGTCAGCCTCCTGCGGCGGGCGGCGGCCGGGCTCGTCGCCTCGGGCGCCGTCAGCCACGTCGTCGTCACCGCCCCCGCTGAGGAGGTCGACCGGTTCCGCGCCGAGCTCGAGGGCCTGCTGGACGCATCGGCCGGGGCCGTGGCGGGACGATGCGGCGGGATCGAGGTTGTTGCCGGCTCTCCCCGATCCAGGCAGGCCTCCGTGGCCCTGGGGCTTGCAGCGGCCCTGGCCGCCGTGCCGCAGGCCGACGTCGTCATCGTCCACGACGCCGCGCGGGCGCTGACGCCCCCGGAGGTGACGCAGCGGGTGGTCGCCGCCGTGCGGGCCGGACACGAGGCCGTGGTCCCGGCGCTGCCCGTGACCGATACCGTCAAGGAGGTCGAGCCCCGCCGGGAGGGGGAGCCCGAGCCCGTCGTCGGCACCCCCCGACGCGACCGGCTCCGGGCGGTCCAGACCCCCCAGGGATTCTCGACCCCCGTGCTCGTCGCCGCCCACCGGGCCGGGGCCGGGCGGGCCGGAGACGAGGCGCTCGCCGCCTCCGACGACGCCGGCCTCGTTGAGGCCTGCGGCGGCAGCGTCGTCGTCGTCGCCGGTGACGAGCGCGCCATGAAGGTGACCACGCCGATGGATCTGGCCCTGGCCGAGCTGCTCCTGGAACAGCGGTTCGCCGGGGGGAGGCGCCCTGCGCAGGCCAGTGGGGAGAACTGACAATCAGGTCTGTTCCCCTTTCGGTACCGCTGCCGGCCCGGATGGTTCTATCGTCTCTCCCATGAGCACGACAGTGACTGCTCCGACGCAGGCCGGCTCCCGCACCCGGCTCCTGTCCTGGCCCGTCATCGCCTGGGGCCTGTGGGACTGGGGGTCGGCGGCCTTCAACGCGGTCATCACCACCTTCGTCTTCACCGTCTACCTGGTCAGCGACTCCTTCGGGGCCAAGGCGGACAACGAGTCGGCGCTGTCCCTCGGGCTGGCCATCGCCGGGCTGTTCATCGCCCTGCTGGCGCCGGTGACCGGGCAGCGCTCGGACCGAGGCGGGCGGACCGTCTTCTGGCTCGGGGGCTACACCGCGGTGGTGGTGGCGGTCTCGGCGGCCCTGTTCCTGGTACGACCTGAACCCGGCTACCTGTGGTTCGGCATCGTCCTGCTGGGGATCGGCAACATCTTCTTCGAGCTGGCCTCGGTCAACTACAACGCCATCCTCAACCACCTGGCCTCCAAGGACCGCATCGGTGCCGTCAGCGGCCTGGGGTGGGGGATGGGCTACCTCGGCGGCATCGTCCTGCTGCTCATCCTCTACGTCGCTCTCGTGGGGCCGAGCCCCCTGGTCTCCTTCTCGGCCGGAAGCGGGATGGGGGTGCGCGTCGCCATGCTCGTGTCAGCGGCCTGGTTCGGCCTGTCCGCACTTCCCGTCCTCATCAACCGCTCCCGCAGGCTCGGGCGCTCCCGCGCCGAGGACGTCGGGGAGGTCAGCGAGGGGATGACGACCGCTGAACCGGGACGGGACCGGGCCGCCATGGAGGCTGAGCCGGTGGAGGCCGTCTCCCACCAGGGCAGGCGCAAGGAGTCGATCCTGACCTCCTACAAGCTGCTGTGGCGCACCCTGCTCTACCTGCACAACTTCCAGCCGCGCCTGCTGTGGTTCCTGCTGGCCGCCGCCGTCTTCAGGGACGGGCTGGCAGGGGTCTTCACCTACGGCGGCATCATCGCCCAGAACACCTTCGGCTTCTCATCGGGCGACGTCATCATCTTCGCCATCGTGGCCAACATCGTGGCCGGCATCGCCACCATCTGGGCCGGGCGGCTCGATGACCGCTTCGGGCCACGCAACGTCATCATGGCCAGCCTCATCATCCTGGTGGTGGCCGGACTGCTGGTGTTCTTCCTGCACACCGCCGGGGCCGTGGCCTTCTGGGTGCTGGGCCTGCTCCTGTCGGCCTGCGTGGGGCCGGCCCAGTCGGCCGCCCGTTCCTTCCTGGCCCGCCTCATCCCCGAGGGGCAGGAGGGAGAGATCTTCGGGCTCTACGCGACCACCGGGCGGGCGGTCTCCTTCATGGCGCCCGCGATGTACGGCATCTTCATCTACCTGGGGACGCGCCTGGTCGGGCCGGGCGCGAACTACTGGGGGATCCTCGGGATCGTCGCGGTGCTGGCCATGGGGCTGCTCCTCATGCTGCGCGTGGGCGACCCCGTCGCCGAGGAGGAGTCGGCCGCGTAGGCCGCCGTCGCGTTCGTCCCTTGTGCCGCGCGTTCGGGGGTTCAGGGTACGAACTCGCGACCTACCCTACGAACGCGAGGCGCTTCATCACGGCGAGGCCCTCCTCGGCGCCGAAGCCGAGCGCCCTCACCCCGGCCCGCCTGTGCCCCGAACCGGCCTACTCCACGAGGGTGGGGATCTACTGGCCGCGGGTTGTGTGTACTGCACGAAGGCCCCACCTACCTGGAGTACTCCCGACCCTCCTCCAGTGGCACCCCACCCTCGTGGAGTGGGCATGGCCAGCAGCTTGGTGTCCATGACGCTGACATCAGCTCCGCACCGACGCGGCACGCCGAAGACCAACCGCGGAATTTCAACGATTCTCAAGGGGGCTTCAAGGGTGGGCTCGTTGATGTCAGCGCTGTGGACACTGGGCGGAGGACGGGATCGACTCCGTGGAGCCTTGGAAGCGAAGCCGGGCGCGAACTACTGGGGGATCCTCGGGATCGTCGCGGTGCTGGCCATGGGGCTGCTCCTCATGCTGCGCGTGGGCGACCCCGTCGCCGAGGAGGAGTCGGCCGCGTAGGCCGCCGTCGCGTTCGTACCTTATGCCGCGTGTTCGGGGGTTAAGGGTACGAACTCGCGACCTACCCTACGAACTCGCGGTGTTTCAGTTATCGGCGTGCAGACGGGCCGATAACCTCCGAGAAAGGACTCGGCCCGCGGTTCGGAAGTCCGAACCGCGGGCCCAAGCCTCGCGAGGTCCCACCTGCAACCCGGGGTCCCATGCACCCGAGGAGGCGGTTCCTCCTTCGCCGAAACGATGATGTCAGGCTCCCTATGACCCAACTTCATCTCAGGGGATCGATCTGTCACTGGGCTCCCCAACCCTCGAGACCGTTCCTGTCCGGCGGCGACTACTATGTAACGCCCTCACCCTGTGAGGATGAGGGGCAGATCCCTGGGAAAAATCTGGGAAATTCGCGGACGGGTTGGTTCGTTGACTCAAGTCTTCCCCTGAGGGGGATTGGGGCTCAGTTCCGCTCAGGAGACAGGGGAGAACCGCACCGCGGTGCCTGAAGCGGTCACCATGAGCATGCCGTTGTCTGTCCCCAGTGCCTCGTAGTCGATGTCGACGCCGACGACACCTTCAGCGCCGAGCTCCTGGGCACGCTGCACCATCTCCGCCAGGGCTGTCTCCCGGGCCTGGATCAGCTCTTCCTCGTAGGACTGGGAACGGCCACCCACGAAGTTTCGGAACCCCGCGGCCATGTCCTTGAGGAAATTGACTCCTGCGACGGTCTCACCGCAGACGACTCGCAGGTACTGGGTCACGGGGTAACCCTCGACGGTGGGGGTGGTGGTCACGAGCATGACGACGATTCCGTTCTTGTGGGGTGGTGGTTGGTGCAAGCACCCTACAGGAGGCCTTATGATGCGGCCCGCTTCGCCAAGCGCAACAGGCGGCTGTAGCGCTCGCTGATCCGCGCATGGGGGACGGGCTCCCCGTCGAGGCTCCAAGCCAGGAGGTGCTCCAGGCTGAATCGAGAGGCGCAGCGCGAACATGAGACGGGTGAGGTTGGACGGCGCATGCGGTCCACCTCGTGGCCCGCCGGGCACCTGCCCACCCAGCGTCCCCGTAGCCGCGGAGCCTGGGCGTCAATGAGCCGCCGGCCTGTCGCTCCCAGTCGAGTCGCCTCGGCGGCCCAGACGGCGTCGTGCCCGTGGTGGGGGCCGACGCGGGCATGGGCGATCTCGTGCAGGATCGTCTCGCGGACCTGGGCCTCGTCGTACAGGCTCATGAGATGGCGGCTGAGCGTGAGCCGACGTCGTGCATGATCCGTCTGGCCGGCCCGCCGACGCGCCCGGTCGAAGGCCAGATCCCAGTCGCCGACGTCGGCCTCCTCCATGAGGGAGCGCGCCAGGCTCAGGACGTCGGGAAGATTCACGGCCCCACGGTATGCGACGGCGGACTCACCCGGCCGACGGCGGTGCTGTGGGACGCATCGCCTCCCGTCGAATCCCGGTCGGACAGTCGTCTTGGGAAGCCCGGGCTGCTTCGGGCCGTGCATCGGCCCGTTATGTGACACGATGGCGCTGATGTCCCACCATCCCTCCGGCCGACGTCCGCGGCCCCAACGAAGCACCGCAGGATCCGGCTCGCCTCAGCCCGCACGAGCGCCGCGCAGTGCCCGCCCGGCCGCGCAGCGCGGTACCGATCACGCCCGGCGGGAGGATGCGAGTCGCCGTTCCGGGCGGGCGAAGAGGAGTCGAGGAGGCCGTGGGCGCTTCGGGCTCCTGCGCGCCGGTGCCAGACGGAGGCGGGGGCGCAGGGGCGGTGTCCGTCATCCCTTCCTGAGAAGCCCGATCGGCGTCGCCCTGGTCGCCTTCCTGGTCACGCTCCTGGTGGGACTCATTGTGCTGCGTGCAACCGGTTCCTCACTGGGTGGCTTCGCTCTGGGGTGGGGACGGGCCTCTGATACCGGAACAGCTTCTGCGCCAGCACCCCTGGTGCCCGACGCCAGCGGCTTCAACGCCGCCCGCATCATTGATGACGAGGTCTTCTACGACTCCCAGGCCATGACGCGCGAGGAGATCGCCGCCTTTCTCACTAAAGTCAACGCTGGCTGCCAGCCGGGCAGTGACGGCACCGAGTGCCTGGCCACCGCCACCTTCTCCGTGCAGGCCCGCCCGGCCAGCACCTTCTGCCCCGGAGGCATCGAGGCCGCCTCCGGTGTCAGCGCGACCGACGTCATCTGGGAGGTCTCCCAAGCCTGCGACATCAATCCCCAGGTGCTCCTCGTCCTCATTCACAAGGAGCAGGGGCTACTCACCGCCTCTGGCGCGAACCTGAACGCTCGCGACTATGAGGCCGCAGCCGGTTACGCCTGCCCCGACCACGGGACCTGCGACCCCCAGTGGGCCGGCTTCCCCTCCCAGCTCTACGGGGCGGCCTCCCAATTCCATCGCTACCGTCTCGACCCGGGCAGCTACGACGTCGTGGCGCAGCAGCCCAGACAAATCGCCTACTCGCCCGATGTGCTGTGCGGCAGCGGCGAGGTGACGGTGGCCAACCAGGCGACGGCGGGCCTGTACAACTACACGCCCTACCAGCCCAATGAGGCCGCCGCCCATGGCGGGGACCAGTGCACCTCGTGGGGCAACTGGAACTTCTACGGCTACTTCAAGACGCTCTTCGGCGCTCCGACGTCGGCCTGAGGGTGTCCAGTGCAGGGGCGGATTCCGCAGTATTTCAAGGGGTTTGAGGGAGGGCGGCAGCACGTTCGGAAGACCGTGACCGTATCGTCATCAAGCGTCACCATTTAGATGCGCGATTTCCAGTCTTCTCTCAGACAGCATCGGCAGAGTCGTAGTCACCGCTGAACGGTGGCGACCGTGAGGTACTGGGGAGTACCACTGACCGGCCATCACTGAGTCCGGGCCACAGCCAAGGGAATGTGCTCGGACGTTTCGGTGAAGGAGGACCCGCTGCCGAATGGGAACCGGTAAGCGACCTCGTTGCGAAGGGCCCGACCCGGTGGTTCAACCGGGGCGGGCCTTCGCAGTGCCTGGGCGCAGGACCACCCGGTCCGCGCCCAGGTATGTTTGCGGGGACCTGTCAGTGGGCATGACATGATGCGAGTATGACGCTGCCGCCGGTACTGGCGACCACCTGGGTCGTCATCGAGTACCTCATCAAGATCGCCGCACTGGGCACGGTTCCGGAGAACCGCCGCCCGTCGTCGTCGACCGCCTGGCTGCTGCTCATCTTCCTGCTGCCCGTCGTGGGGCTCCCGCTCTACCTGCTCATCGGCAGCCCGTGGGTGCACGGCACTCGGCGCCGCCAGCAGCACACCGTCAACGAGATCACCCTCGACTACACCCGCTCCATGCCGGACCTGCCCAAGGGCGCCCGGCCCTCGACCTACCTGGCCGGGGCGGTGCGTATGAACCGCCGGTTGACCGGCCTGCCCTGCGTCAGTGGTGAGGTGGTGGCCGTCCACGCCGACCCCCGCAGCACCTATGAGGCCATGGCCCGAGCCATCGACGCCGCCACCGACCACATCCACGTCGAGTTCTACATCATGAGCTGGGACGAGGTCACCGACGTCTTCTTCGTCGCCCTGGAGCGCGCGGTGGCCCGCGGGGTCACGGTGCGACTCCTCCTGGACCACCTGGGCAGCCGCAAGTACCCCGGCTGGAAGCAGTTCTGCCAGCGCATGACCGACGCCGGCATCCGCTGGCGTCTCATGATGCCGCTGCTGCCGCTCAAGCGCCGCTGGCGCCGCCCGGACCTGCGCAACCACCGCAAGATCCTGGTCATCGACGGCGAGAAGGGCTTCATCGGCAGCCACAACGTCATCGACCCCTCCTACCGGACCCGGCGCAATGTGCGGGCCGGGCGCCGCTGGGAGGACCTGTCTGTGGAGGTCACCGGCGAGATCGTCCTGGAGGCTCAGGCCGTCTTCGCCATGGACTGGTTCTTCGAGGCCGGTGAGCAGCTCGAGGCCTTCGACCTGGCTCTGGGGACGCCGACCGAGACCCTGCCGGAGATGGTGGGGCTGCCGGGCATCCCGGTGGGCACGCCGGCCCCCAGGCCTGGGCGGCCGGGCGCCGTCGTCAACGCCATGCAGCTCATCCCCTCCGGGCCGGGATACCCCACCGAGCCGAACCTGCGGATGTTCCTGGCCCTCATCCACGGGGCCAAGCGGCGCGTGTCCATCACCAGCCCCTACTTCATCCCCGACGAGGCGCTGCTGGCGGCGATGACGTCAGCCGCCTACCGGGGGGTGGAGGTCGAGCTGTTCGTGGGCAAGGAGTCCGACCAGTTCATCGTCAGCCACGCCCAGCGCTCCTACTACTCGGCGCTCCTGGCGGCGGGGGTGCGGATCTACCTCTACCCCTCGCCGACTGTCCTGCACTCGAAGTACATGACGGTCGACGACGAGGTCGGGGTCATCGGGTCCTCCAACATGGACTTCCGCTCCTTCGCCCTCAACTACGAGGTCATGCTGCTGGCCTTCGGCGGGGACCTCGACGACCTGCTGCGCACCAACGACGCCGACTACCGGGCTACCTGCACCGAGCTGACCCCCGAGCTGTGGGCCACCGAGCCCTGGTACAACCGCTACGTGGACAACGTCTGCCGCCTCATGTCCGCCGTGCTGTGACGATGGCGGGGTGAGTGCTGCTCCCAGCCGCGTTTCAGATTTATAGAAAACATACAATGTGTGGCCGCTTGGGTCGTGTGTGCCATAAGGTCGGATTTGCTGGAAGGATCCG
This sequence comes from Actinomyces acetigenes, assembly GCF_031296635.1. Taxonomy (NCBI): domain Bacteria; kingdom Bacillati; phylum Actinomycetota; class Actinomycetes; order Actinomycetales; family Actinomycetaceae; genus Actinomyces; species Actinomyces acetigenes. Next base: position 102,682 of record NZ_JASPFC010000007.1, on the reverse strand, counting down.
TGTGAAAACGACTGTCAGGGGGCGAGTGTAGGAATCGCCAATATTTGTCACATTATCTGATGTGGAGTGTTTGTGTGGAGGGGTATGATGGTAACACCATTTACCCAATCGGTATATTGTGGTGAATGGCGGGCGGGGTGTTTGCTATCCTGCCTGGGTTCGATGACTTCGAAGGAGAGATCACGATAAGTGTGGGACGAGTGCTGGGGCGGATTGGTGCTCCGGTGATGGCTTTTGTTGTGGCGATCGGAATGTTCTTTGGTGCGGCGGGTCAGGCTGTGGCTGCACCTCATCCGGTTGCGCAAAGTTCTGAGCAGGCGAAGGTGGCGGAGCTTCAGGCCGAATATAAGGCGGAAGCTTCGGCTGAGGACTACCAGAAAGCCGTTCAGACCTATGATCGACTGGTCGCGGGGAAGCCTGACCCTACCGAGGTGCCGGCCTCGACATGCGTCACCATCCCCAAGTGGGCTGTTGTTGCCTATGGCTGGTATCTGATGACTGCTGGTGCGGTAACGGGTGTCGCTGGAGGTGCTGCGGATGGGACGATCGTCGGTCTTCCTGCTGGTGTGGTGCTCAATGGTATTGGTGCTGCTGAAGGGCTTACTGGGGGTGCGCTCGTGTATTGGACCGATCACACCTCTTGGCCTAAGCGGATCTGCGTTTGATGTGGGTCTTTGATGCTGAGATCGCGGTGCAGGTTTGGTGCTAGTTGTGCGCAAGCCTGCACCGGGGCTCTCGCATCAAAGAATCTGAGTATCGCTCCGAGTTTGAGGGGTTGCTATGTTGTCATGGCTAATTGGGATGATTATTTTCTGGCTGTGCATGCTAGCTGGGGGGTTGATTCGCTATTATCGCACTCGACAGAAAAGTGAGTATCGGCATCGAGGTGATGATGCGCAAGATTGAGATGTCAGCTGTTCCGTTCTGAATTAGATGAACCTGGCGGCGGGGTGAGGAGGTGTTGCCATGGATATCCCGCAGTGGGTGTGGGCGCTAGCAGTTGGTTGGAGTGGAGTTCTGGTGGGGACGGGAGTCCGTCTGTACCGGACCAGGCGCTCCTGGACGCGCAAGTACCGGGAAGACCAGCCTCGGCGCTGAACGATCCGGGCTGTCCGCATGGACGTCGTCGGCCCCCGCACCGCGATGGTGCGGGGGCCGACTGTGTGGAACCGGAGAAAGAGTCTGATGGGACGCGTGAACCGGTGACTCAGGCGTCGCGGTGGGTGAAGACGACCGCGGCGATCGCCAGCGGGACGACGGCCCAGACGGCGAAGATGGCGATGGCCTGCCAGTGCTGGAGGAAGACGGCGGTGCCGGCCTGTCCCCACTGGTGAGCCAGGCTGAAGGGGTCGGAGACGGCGGTGGACAGGGTGTCCGGCAGGAGTCCCAGGACCTTGTTCGCCCACTTCCAGTGGCCGGCTATGAGGTTGAAGGGAATCGGGACGACGAACAGCACCGACACCACCATGGTGATGGCCCCCGCCGTCGAGCGAGTGAGGTAGCCGACCCCCTGAGCCATGAGCGCGATGAACGCGAAGACCAGGCCGGTGCCCCAGAACAGCCCCAGGTAGTGGGCGTCGGTGAGAGAACCGGCGTGGCCCTTCATGAACGGGTAGGAAACGGCGTAGGACAGCGCCACGCAGAGGACCCCGAGGATGAAGGAGAAACCCGATACGACGAGCGCCTTCGCTGCGAAAAGACGTCCGCGGCGGGGAACGGCCATCAGTGAGGAGCGGATCTGCCCCGAGGCGTACTCGCCGGTGATCATCAGGGCCCCTAGGACGGCGACGACGACCATGCCCAGCACCGAGCCCATGGTGATCATGGTCTTGGCCTCGTCGACCCGACTGGGGGAGCCGGCGTAGTTCACGGCCAGGCCCGCGCCGAACATGACCGTGATGACGACCGTGATGCCCGACGTGACCCAGGTGGAGGTTAGGGTACGCAGTTTGATCCACTCGGCGCGCACCGCGCCTAAGAAGGACTGCCGACCATCCACGCGGGGCCGACTGGGCCAGATGGCGGCCTCCCGGACCCGCTCCCGTCTGGCGCGGGGTGTCCGAGAGACGGGGGTGGTTTTCTGGGGGGCCTCGAACCGGTTGACGCCCATGGCCGGGCCGGCTGCGGCGTCGATAGTGGTGGTCATAGTGCGTCAGTCCTCGGGATGCTCGTGGCCTTTGTTCTTCCTGAACGATTCCAGGTTAGGAGGGCTGGGTCCCGGTGTGATCGTCCCGGTGGCTGAACACGGTAGGGGCGGTCTCCTCCCCCTGACGGAGGAGGGGTCGTCTGCGGGGATGATGAGTCGTTGCTTGGTCCGCGGGGTGCCCGGTGGCCGCGGGGCGAGGGGTCGGGCGGTCAGCTGATCTGGGCGCAGAGTTTGGTGATGCGCTGGAGGCTCACCTTGCGGCTCGTGCCCAGAGTTTGGGCGAACAGGCTCACCCGCAGCTCCTCCACCATCCAGCGGGCCTCCTCCAGGAGGGCCTCGCGCTGCGGGTCCGCCGGCAGCGAGGCCGCCTTGGCGCGGGCCTTGTCCACCACCTCCTGGGCCTGGGAGACCTGGAAGGCCAGGGCCGCATCCTGGGAGGTGGCCGACGGCGATGAGGCCGCCTTCTCCACCCGCATCACCAGGGCCCGCAGGTAGCGCTCCAGATGCGCCAGGTGCTCCGGCGGGGTGGCGGTAATGAAGCCGCCCGGAACCAGAGAGGCCGCGTGCTCGCGCACCTCCTGAAGCGTGCTCAGCAGCGTCAGGGAGGTGTGCTCACCCACCACGCGCTCCACCTCCCGGGCCGCCGTGAGCGCCGCGGCCGCATACCGAGCCACCCGGTAGACCTCGTCCTCGAGCTCATCGCGCATGACCCCGACCAGCGCCTCGAAGACCTCCCGGCTGCGCACCTCCGCCAGCGCGCAGCCGGAGGCCGACGCCGCCCAGTGCCCGGCCACGATGCGTGCGGCGGCCGCCTGCACGTCCTCCACAAGAGCCTCCGTCGTCCGGTAGGGGCTGGCCGCCAGGATGAGCGACTCCTGGGCACTCCACCGGCTCGTCACCCGAGCCGCCGGCAAGGCCGTGCGCGCCAGGGCCAGCGCCGTCACCCCGGCGCCATGAGCACCCAGCTGGGCGGCGGCGTCGGGCAGGATCCGCAGGTCTGCGCTCCTGGCCCCGTTCGCCACCAGGGCGGGGTAGCCGCGCACCACCAGCCCGGCCCGGCCCGCGGACTCCACCGAGGCCGGGATCGTCGAGGCATCCGGGTCGCCCAGGCCCGGCACGCCCCGAGGCCAGTCGGTCAGACCCCGGCGCTCCTCCAGGCCGGCGCCGCTTCCAGCAGCGGCCCCTGAGCCTCCTAAGACCCCTGCGGTCCCAGCGGCGCCGCCCGGACGCTGGGCGGCAGCCGGCCGCCCATCCTTCTTCTTACGGCCCTTGCGGCCCGACTTCCCGCCCTGCGCGCCCTGACGCTCCTGGGCCTCGGCCATCGCCTGGGCCAGCGCACCGCGTACCACCGAGCGCACAGCAGCCTCCGTCTTGCCCGACAGCCGCTGCTGGAGCGCAACCAGGTCCCGGCCACGGCCAATAACCCGCCCCCGCGCATCCAGGGCCGCGAAGCCCATCGCCAGGTGATCCGGCAGCCGCTCTGCCGCCTCGGCCCAGTCGGCCTCCGTGATCTCCACGCCCTTGAGGCGGAGCACCACCCGGCTGAAGGCCTCCTCGAAGGGCACCTCGGGGCAGCTCGCACCCGGCGGCGTCGGGAACTCCTGGGCGATCTGGGCCCACACCTGGGCACCCACGTCCGGGGCCGGCACCAGCTGGCGGCGCACCCGCTTGGGCAGCGCCCGGATCGTGGCCACGCACAGCTCGGCCCGCATCCCCGGCACCAGCCAGTCGAAGCCCTCCGGGCTCAGACGCCCCAGCACCTCCACCGGCACCTGGACACTGACCCCGTCCTCGGGGTGGCCCGGCTCGAACACATAGTCCAGGCCCAGGGTCAGGTCCCCCTGCACCCACGTGTCCGGGAAGCCGCTCGCGTCGCCGCCACCGGGCAGCAGCAGCTCCCGGGTGAAATCCAGCAGGTCCGGGGTGGCGCGCCGCTGCTCCTTCCACCAGGCGTCGAAGGCCACCGCGGAGGTCACCTCCTCGGGGACGCGGTCGTCATAGAAGTCGAACAGGGCGGCGTCGTCGGCCAGCAGGCCGTGCTCGCGCCGACGCCGCTCCACATCCTGAAGCTCCTCGATGAGTTCCCGGTTGCGCTCCACGAAGCCGTGACGGGCGTGCCAGCCGCCCTCCACCAGGCCCGAGCGGATGAACATCTCCCGGGCGACCTGGCGGGCCGAGTCCGTCCCCACGCTCGCCAGCGTCGCCGGCCGGTCCGCCACCAGCGTCATCCCGTAGAGCAGCACCTTCTCGTGAACCATGGCCGCCCCCTGGCGGGTCGACCAGTAGGGCTCACCGAAGACGTGGCGGGTCAGGCCCGCCCGGTCCGCCACCTGCTCGATCCACCGGGAGTCCACCTTGGCCACGGTGCGGGCGAAGAGCCGGGAGGTCTCCACCAGCTCGGCGGTCATCACCCAGTCGTAGGTCTTGCGGCGCAGACCCGAGCCCGGCCAGATCGTGAAACGGGTCCCGCGCGCGCCGGCGTACTCCCGACGACGCTCGTCCCAGTTGCCCACATTGGACAGCAGCCCCACCAGCAGCGAGCGGTGGATCGCGTCGGCGTCGGGAGTGTCCGCGCTGCGCCCCAGGGCCACGACGGCGGTCGCCACACCCCCGTTGGCGATCTGGGCGGCGTGGCTGCCAGGCTCCAGGGCCTCGGTGGCCGCCCGGATCGAACGGGCCGTCGGCAGCTCCACCGGGGCAGCGTCCAGGCCCAGGGGGCGTGCCAGCTGGCGCAGCTGGGTGTGGACGTCCTGCCACTCGCGCACCCGCAGGTAGTGCAGGAACTCGGCGCGGCACATGCGCCGGAAGGCCGAGCCGGACAGCTCGCGGCTCTGCGTGCGCAGGTAGCGCCACAGGTTCAGGTAGGTCAGGAAGTCACTCGTCGGGTCCGCGAAGCGCCGGTGCAGGGCGTCGGAGGCCTCCTGCTTGTCCGCCGGGCGCTCACGCACGTCCTGGATGGACAGGGCCGCCACGATGACCATGACCTCCCCGACACAGCCCAGCTCACCGGCCTCCAGGAGCATGCGCCCCAGACGCGGGTCAATGGGCAGGCGCGCCAGGCGCCGCCCGATCTCCGTCAGGCGCGGCCCCCTGCGGCCCCGGTCGGGGGCGTCGTCGGAGCGGGCCGAGGCGGCCCCGGCCGGCTCGATGGCGCCGATCTCCGTGAGCAGCTGCAGACCGGAGCGGACCTGGCGGGAGTCCGGGGCGTCCAGGAAGGGGAAGTCCTCCACCGCCCCCAGCCCCAGGGCCGCCATCTGCAGGATGACGCTGGCCAGTGAGGTGCGCAGGATCTCCGGCTCGGTGTACTCCGGGCGCGCCTCGAAGTCGGCTTGCGAGTACAGGCGGATGGCGATGCCGTCGGCCACGCGCCCGCAGCGGCCCGCCCGCTGGTTGGCGCTGGCCCGGCTGATCGGCTCGATCGGCAGGCGCTGGACCTTGGTGCGGTTGGAGTAGCGGGAGATGCGCGCCAGGCCCGGGTCGATGACGTAGCGGATCCCGGGAACCGTCAGGGAGGTCTCGGCCACGTTCGTGGCCAGGACGATGCGGCGCACCCGGTGGGCCTCGAAGACCCGGTGCTGCTCGGCGGCGCTCAGGCGCGAGTACAGGGGGACGACCTCGATGGCCCCCGGCGTGCGCGAGCGGCCGTCGGGCGTGTAGCGCGCCCCCAGGTGGTCGATGAGGGCCACCTCGGTGTCGCGGATATCGCGCTCACCGGCCAGGAAGATGAGGATGTCGCCGCTGGGCTCACCCAAGAGCTCGTCGACGGCGTCGAGGAGCCCGGTCACCTGGTCCTTGGGCTCCCCGGACTTGGCAGCCGCGGAGCCGGCCCGGCCCCGGCCCTTACCGCGAGCCCCCTGGTTGCGGGGCGTGAGCGCGGTGGGGCCGGCGCCGGAGCGAATGGCCTCGCGGCGGGCCCGGGCCGCGGCGCGCACGGCCGGGTCGGGGGAGGTCAGGGCCTCCAGCTCGGCCTCGCTCAGCTCACCGGGTCCCGCCGGGCTGGGCCGGGGGACGGTGGTGCCGTCGGTTGGTGAGTCGCCGGTGCCCTCGGAGGCGGGGTCGACGTCGTCGGGAGCCAGCGGGCGGTAACGCACCTCGACGGGGTAGGTGCGCCCGGAGACCTCGATGACCGGGGCGGGAACGATGAAGGGCTGCCCCCGGTCGCCGGTCTGCTCGCGGCCGAAGTGCTCGGCGAAGCGCTCGGAGTCGATGGTGGCCGAGGTGATGATGACCTTGAGGTCGGGACGCTGGGGCAGCAGACGCGCCAGGTAACCCAGGATGAAGTCGATGTTGAGGCTGCGCTCGTGAGCCTCGTCCACGATGATCGTGTCATAACGACGCAGCTGGGGGTCGGACTGGATCTCCGCCAGCAGGATGCCGTCGGTCATGAGCTTGACCAGGGTGTTCTCGCCGACCTCCTCGGTGAAACGCACCTGGTAGCCGACGACGCCGCCCGGCCCGATCGGGGTGCCCAGCTCGGAGGCGATGCGCTCGGCCACGCTGCGCGCGGCAATGCGCCGCGGCTGGGTGTGGCCGATCATCCCGGTGATGCCCCGACCCAGCTCCAGGCAGATCTTGGGCAGCTGGGTGGTCTTGCCGCTGCCGGTCTCACCGGCGACGATGACGACCTGGTGCTCGCTGATGGCGGCGGCGATCTCCTCACGGCGGGCGGAGACCGGTAGCTCCTCGGGGTAGACGATCGCCGGGACTGCAGTGGCGCGGGCGGCGAGCTGCTCGGGGGAGTACCCCTTCCAGGCGCTGCGACGCCGCCCCCCGGCCCGGCCCGGGCGCCGGCCCCGGCGCCTGCCGCCACCGCGCGGCTGCGCACTCTCGGTGCTGCGCGCACCGAGGTCGCCGTCCTGCTGGCCGTGATGCCCACCGACGTGATCGTCGCCCTGATTCCGCTTGCGGTGCTCGCCCTGTTCCATAGGTGACCCATTGTCCCTCATGGGTGCGTCATCGCCCGATCACCTCGCGACAGGACCGCCGGCGAAAGGCCGCGTCGGTAGGGGCCCTGCGTGGAATACTCACCGACATGACGGATACTCCCCAGTGGCCGGGCCGCTCCTCAGGGCCCTTCTCTCACGGTGCTGGCGGGCCTCAGCCTCCCTACGGTCCGCAGGCTTCTCAGGCCGTTCCGGCTCCCGACGGCGTCCAGGGCGGGGTAGGTTGGCAGAATCCCCCCGGGGTGGGCGGCGCTCCGGGGCAGCCGGCCCAGCCTCCCTACCTGCCGGCAGGGGCGCCCGTGCCGTACCAGACCGGCCCGGTCTACCCGGCCGCCCCCGGTGAGGGGGCGCCCAAGCGCAGACGGCACACCGCCGTCATCGTGACGGTCGTGGTCGTCCTGGTCCTCGCTGTCGCCGGAGGGGGAGCGGCCTACTGGTGGCTGCGCGGCCGGGATGGAAAGCCCGCGAGTCTAGGGACGTCGTCGGGACCGGGATGGACCAAGGCCTGGGCCAACGGCTATAAGGAGGTCTGGGCTCTCGACGCCCCCAAGAACGAGCCCTCCACTGGGGCGAGCGTCTCGGTCGAACATGAGGGCGACAAGCTCATCCGTGGTATCGCCGAGGGCACTGCGGTGCATGCCGAGGTGTTCTCGCTGGCGAAGGTGGCTCCGGAGCTCCTGTGGGAGGAGGACTTCGATGCCGGGGTTGAGGGCTACCACGTCGATGTGTGGCAGGGGAAGCTCATTGAGAATGACAAGCTCGTCGACCTGAGCACCCGGAAGCATGAGGGCGCCCCATGGAAGGCCGGAGCCAAAGTGACTCTCCAAGGGGACAACGCGATCTCCTGCGAAGGGACGACGTGCACCATGTGGTCCTCCCCGAGCCAACGCGTATGGCAGGAAAAGCTTCCCTTCGAAGAGGATCCCGAAGGTATCTCCTTCACCTCCCGTGTTGATCACTATGCGGAGGCGTGGACGTACCAGGAGAAGGATACGCGTTACGTGGTCGTTGACCTCAACACCGGGAAGGCTAAGAAATTTGAGGGAGCCGAGCCGGGCACCACACCGAAAGACCTGAAGGACGGGTGGATGCTCTTCGACTCCCAGCCCCCATCCTCGGGGCGGCCCGATACCGTGACCCTCCTCAACCCCGATGGCTCAGTCAAGGAGACCTTCGAGGTAGGCGTTCCCGACGACTTCACCGACTACCCGTGGTCACCCCAGGACCTCACCCTCGACCAGGCGCGCGCCTGGCTCAAGAACGGTGACACCTCCTGGGCGCCGTCGACATACTCGATCAACAAGAATGACAAGGAGTGCACATCCATCACGGTGGCGGGCCAGAGAATCGACCTCGGCGAGAACAACTCGCTGTCCTCGAAGCTTCCGAGTGGATGTTCCGGTGCGCCCATCCAGGGCGTCTACCACGCCGGAGACGGGGAGATCGGCGTCTTCTTCGAGCGCAAGAGCGACGACGAGACGGTTCTGCACCTCGTCGACATGTCCACCGGAAAGAGCCCCGCGCCGCTCCCCCTGGGGGACTGGGGCGGCTACATCACCGAGGGCGACTTCCTCATCACCCACGAGGACAACGGGGCGGTCAAGGCCTACCGCCCGTCCTGACCCGCCCCGACCCGCCTCGCGCGTGCCGACGACGGTGCAGTGACCACCCGGCTGAGGAGCCGGGCGGCCGCTCAGCGCAGGCGGCGCTGAGCCCACTCCAGGCTCAGGCGGGCGACCTCCTCCTGAGCCTGCTCCAGGGTCTCGGCGTGGACATGGACCATCTGACTGGAGTCGGGCAGCAGTGGGAAACCCTCGGCGGTGGCCTCGGCGGTGTCGGGCAGCTCGTTGGACAGCACCCCGTGCACCATGAGCACCGGCCAGGGCAGGTCCGCCAGGGTGCGCTGCGGATCCTGCATGGAGAAGTCGGCCAGCGTCTCCTTGGACAGGACGTTCCACTTCCGCGAGTTGGGGTTGTCGTCCACCAGGCGCGTCAGCCCGTGCTGGGCGAGCTCATCGAGCTGCTCGGGGGAGAAGATCTCCTCCCACAGGATCGACTGCGGCCCCACGATGGCGCCCACGAGCACCGCCGTGCGCACATGCTCGGGCCTCGCCAGGAGCGCCGCCGTCGCCCCGAAGCCGTTGGCGTGGATCATCTGCCGGGTGAAGCCCAGGCCGGCCAGCCAGCTGGAGGCCGCCCGCAGGTCCTCGGCCTCGCCCGCCAGCGTGATGACGTCGTCGTCTGACTCGCCCAGACCCGAGAAGTCCAGGTTGAGTGTGGCCAGACCCGCCTGGCGGTAGCGGGCACCGATCCAATCCAGGCGCCCGCCCTGACCGTGACGGTCGGTGAGGAAGTCGTGCGCCAGCAGGACCACGCCCTCCGGTCGCGCCTGCGGGGGCGCGGCGTCCTCCGACGTCGTGGAAACCTCCAGATCGATGGGGGCGGCTCCGGCGGGCAGCTGGAGGGTGCCGGCCAGGGTGATCCCGCGTGGGGTATCGATGCGGACGTCGTTCATGGGGTCAACCTAAGACAGAAAATAGGGGTGAGCATGGGGGAAGCGTCGGTAGTTCTTCCGATTGCGCTTCGAGCGTGACTGGGGGCGTCGAAACCGCTGGTTGCCGCCAGGACTGTGGATAACGACGAACCGTGAGGATTCTCCGGCAACGGTGGAACCCGGACCGGGGACCAAGGGCCGAGGAGGGTGACAAGGGCGCCAGGCCGGGTGCGCACCCGAGTCGCACGGGGCGCCCACCCGGCCTCAGCCGCCGTCGGGCGGGCAGGGCAGGGACGGGCGGCGCTGTCGAGCTACTCGGGAAGCGGCACCGCGCGGACCGCCTCGACGGCGCGGCGCACCAGGGCCTCATCGGTGCGCTGGGGCTCGTCGGGCGTCAGCCCCTCGCGGGGGCAGCGCATGTGGACCTCGCGCACGCCGGTGGACTCCACCAGGTCGACCAGGCCGTCGGGGCGCACGGCCCCGGCCGCGACCACGGTTGGCCCGCCACTGGCCACCAGCCCGGCGATCACCGAGGCGCCGTCGGCCGCGGTCTGGGCCGCCCCACTGGTCAGGACGTAGCGCACGCCGAGCCCCTCCAGGTCCCCGTAGGCCTCCACGGTGTCGCGGCACTGGTCGAAGGCCCGGTGGAAGGTGACTGGGGCGCCATTAGCCATGTCGACCAGCAGACGCACGAGTCCGCGGTCAATGGTGCCGTCCTCGGTCAGGGCGCCGACGACGAAGCCCAGGTCCACGGCCGGCGGCAGCGTGGTGCGCCCCCCGCCCGTGGCCTGGGGGCGGGTGAATTCGGCCATCTCCAGGGCCAGGGTGGCGATGCGCCGCACATCGGCGATCATGGCCCGGCCCTCATCGGCGTCGTAGACGAAGGACCCGCCCCGGGGTCGGATGAGGATCCGCAGGCCGAAGGGGGCGGCGGCCTCGGGCTTGTCCGCCCAGTGGGCACCGGCCTGGGCGCGGCGCTGCTCGACCTGCTCGGCGGCGGCGAAGATGGCTGCCTCAATGGTGCCGATCGAGGGGGTGGTGCCGGCGGCGGTGAGGTTGTCGCCCAGCTCGGCCCGGTCGGCCCCAGCCCGTGCGGAGATCCTCACGCCCTCGACGTCCTCGACGCAGGTCTCCAGGACGACGTGGTCGGGGTGGCGCCAGGCGGGGACGGGAGCGGTGATCGTGTGCTGGCGCAGCGACGGTGCTGATCCGGTGAGCCTCATTGCGTTCATGGGGCTGAGTCTGACATGTCCTCACGTTGATGGGAACCGAGTTGACGTCAGATGTCCTCAGATGTCCTCCAGATCCTCATAGGACTTGGGGTCCTCGATGGGCTCCAGGTGCGCCGAGATGCGCAGGCTGGTGTCGGCCTCGATGAGCTCGTCGATGACCTGCTCGGTGAAGTCGTGCCCCTTCTTGACGCTCCAGGCCGCCGGGACCAGCACGTGTAGCTCCATGAAGCGCCGGTTGCCGGCCTCGCGTACCCGCACCGCGTGGAAGTCGATCGTGCCCGCCTGGCGGTGGCGCGCCAGAACCTCTTCCACGGTGCGCAGCACCTCGGTGGACGGGGCGATGTCCATGAGACCGCCCACCGAGTCGCGGATGAGCGTGAAGCCGGCCCACATGATGTTGAGCCCGGCCCCCAGGGCGACGACGGCGTCGAGCACGGCCGAGCCGAAGACGGCCACCAGCGCCACCCCGACCAGGACCGCGGCGGAGGTGACGACGTCGGTGGCCAGGTGCTTGGCGTCGGCCACCAGGGTCATGGAGCGCTCGCGGCGCCCGGCTCGGTAGAGCGCCCACGCCACCGCGCCGTTGAGGAGCGAGGCGATGACCGAGACCGCCAGACCCACCCCCAGCTGCTCGGGCATCTGCGGGTCGATGAGGCGCTCGATGGCGGAGATGATGATGAAGGCGGCGGCCACGAAGATCATGACGCCCTCGACGACGGCCGAGAAGTACTCCGCCTTGGAGTGCCCGAACTGGTGGTCGGCGTCGGCGGGCTTGGCCGCGATCTTCAGCACGATGAGGGCGACGACGGCGGCGACGAGGTTGACCACGGACTCGGCGGCGTCGGAGAGCAGACCCACTGAGCCGGTCAGCCAGGCCGCGGCCCCCTTGAGCGCGATCGTGGCCAGTGCGGCACCGATGGACAGCCACGCGTAGCGGCTCAGGTCCTTGGGGGGCGAGTAGCGGGAGGACACGCGCCGATCATGGCGCGGACCGGAGCGCCCTGACCACCTGAGGTTTCGTATCGCCGCAACGCGCGATCCGCGGCGGCCGGGTGCCCGTCCCGCGCTTCGCCGTGGGCTAAGGTGCCGGGTAACGGCGGGCTGCCGGGCCGGCACCGGGGTCGACGGCGGGACGCCACCATGACAGGAGTGAAAGGCGGGCAACCGGGGTGCTGGACCTCTCTTCGCTCATGCTTCACACGCCGGCCTCCCTGACCGACACCTTCCGGCTGCTGGACCTGTGCGGGGTCCTGCTCAACGGGATCCTGGGCGGGCTCATCGCCCGGCGCAAGAACTTCGACCTGGTGGGCTTCGTCGTCCTGGCCATGCTCACGGCTACCGCTGGCGGCATCCTGCGCGACGTCATGATCCAGGCCGGCCCGCCCTTCGCCCTGACCGACCCCTACTATCTCTACACGGCCTGTCTGGGGGCGACGGTCGCCTGGTTCGTGCCGCTGCCCTCGCGGCCCACCCGGCGCCTGCTCGTGGTGGCCGACGCCGTCATCCTGGGGTGCTGGGCCGCCACCGGGGCCTCGAAGGCCCTCACCCACGGGCTCGGAGTCATGCCGGCGCTCCTGCTGGGCTGCCTCACGGCCATCGGCGGCTCCATGATCCGCGACGTCGCGGTGGGGGAGACCCCGGCCGTCTTCGGCGGCAACAAGCTCTACGCGATCCCGGCGCTCATCGCCGCCGGCACGCAGGTCGTGGCCGTCAAGGCGGGGGTAGCCGACGCGCACGCCATGCTCGTGTCCACCGTGGTCGGTGCGGGCCTGTGCGTGCTCGCCTACTGGCGCTCCTGGCAGCTGCCGGTCATCTCCGACAGGGAGCGGCGCCGGGCCGGGCGGCGCGAGGCGAGCGGCGCGCTGGTGGGCTGGCGCCGGGCGCTCATGATGGGGCCGTTCAAGGCCCCCTCCTGGCGCGGCCGCGGCGGGCGGACGGCACAGCAGGGCGCACCCTCCCAGCGGCCCGAGCAGGGCTAGGGGCGGTCTGCGGCGTCAGCCGGCCTCAAGCTGACCTCAGGAGCTCTCGCCGACCGGGCGCACACTGGCCTGTCCGGCGTCGACGGGCTGGGACTGGACGCTGTCCTTGGATGACGGCGCCCCGAAGAGCCGCTCCTTGACGACGTCGGCGACCTTCTCGGTGACGGCCTCGCCCTGGGCGCGCACGGCCTGCTTGACGTGGCTGGAGGCGGCGTCGACCCGGGTGCGCACGAAGGGCTGCTCGGCGACCTTGGAGGCCGCGGTCTTGATGCGCTCGTACTGGGCGCGCCCCGCGCGGGTCCCGAGCACGTATCCCGCGCCGAGTCCGAGGATGAAGGGGATCTTGCCGGCCATATCGTCTCCTGAGCTTGACGGAAGCACTGCTTGGTGCGCCATCACCATACCGGCCGTGGGCCGGGGCGACTGACGCGACAGGGCCTCGGGGGCCGCGTGATCGCCCACAGCGTCACGCGCGGGACCACTGCGGGGCTGCTACGGTCCTCGCCCCCGGAATCACACGGTTTCCTCCGAGGAGCCGCCGGTGGAGGGGATCGAGCCCGCCGCAGGGGCCTGGGTGCTGGTGCCGTGGGCGCTCGGCTGGGAGGCGATCAGGCCGTCCGGCGTGACGGTGGTGATGTAGGAGCGGCCGCCCAGGATGACGCCGAGCGTCACCAGCAGCCCGGTGCCCAGGAGGGTGGCTACCTGCAGCACGTTGAGGTCGGCCAGGATCGCGTGGCGGCGCAGCGAGGCCGCGGTCGAGGTGGCGGAGCCGGTGGGGCCGGTCGGGCCGGTCGGCTCTGTCGGGCCGGTGGAGTCTGTGGAGAAGCGGGTCATGTGGTTCCTCCTGTTTGCTGGGGATGGGAACGGGGGCGTTCGCCCCGATGAACCCAGGTAACCGCCGGGGCCTGTCGTCCTTGTAGGGCGGGCCTGTGCCGTCCCTGTGAACCGGGTGGGCCATGGGCCGATCCGCATGCTGGCGGGGATCGTCGTCGGCGGAGGGGCCTGCGTGAGACATGCCGCATGGAGGGGGTGGCTGAGAATCGTGCCCGACGCCGGCGGTGGGTGCTGTGAGGCCGTCAGCGGCGCGGCGCGACCTCCAGCAGCTCGCGGGGCAGGAGCCGGGCCAGCTCATAGCCGTCGGCGCCCACGACGACAGGCACGTCGGCCTCGGCCAGGGTCCGGGCCTCGGGCCCGATACCCATGGGGTGGGCGGTCAGCCCTCCGGCGAGCACCTGCTGGGTGGCGGTCAGGTGGCGGATGGCGACGGCGGCGATCCGGTCGGCGTGGTGGCGGGCGGCCTCGCCGTAGATGTACGGGTCGTGCTGGCCGTCGTCGCCGAAGAGGATCCAGGTGATCTGGGGCAGGTCGATCATGAGCCGGCGCAGCTCGGTGCGCTTGTGCTCGATGCCCGAGCGGAACCAGCCGGTGTTGGTCGGCCCCCAGTCGGTCATGAGCGCGGGCCCCGAGGGGAAGCCGTGGCGGGAGAAGAAGGAGCGCAGGGTGGGGACCACGTTCCAGGCGCCGGTGGACAGGTACATCATCGGGGTGCCCGGGTGGGCGGCCTGGATGCGCGAGTAGAGCTCGGCCATTCCGGGGACGGGCTCGCGCGCCGAGGAGTACTTGACGAGCTGGTTCCAGGCGGCCACGAGTACGCGGGGGACGTGCGTGACCATGGCGGTGTCGTCGATGTCGGAGATGATGCCCAGGCGCGGCCCCTCGGGGATGATGAGGACCTTGGCGGCGACCGCCTGCGCCCCCGTCGCCTCGATCCTGGCCTCGTGCCAGCCCGGCTCCAGGCCGTGATCGCGCACGACGACGTCGATGTAGCCGCCGCGGTCGGCCCGGGTGCGCACACTGGCCCGGCCCACGTGGACCGTCACCGGCAGGAAGGCCACCGGCACCTCAATGAACAGGCGCCAGCCCCGCTGGGCGTCGAGCAGACCGGTCATGGCGAAGCTGCGGGCCTGGGCGGCGCTGACGGGAAGGGCGTCGGGCAGGGAGCGGAACAGCGGCCCCTCGGCGGGGGCGTCCTGGGGGCGCATCACCATGCGGGCCAGGACCCGGGCCATAGAGGCGGGTCGGGTGGGCTGGGAGGAGCCGGAGGAGGCTCCGCGGGATGCTGAGGCGGAGGGGCGGTGGGCTCCGGCCGCGCTGCGCTGGGCCGCCGTGTCCTGGTGCTGCTCCTGGTGACGCTGCGCCGTCGGGCCGGGCTGGGCCGGGGCGCTGGTGCCGTAGCCGTCGTAGGGAATGACGCGGGGGCGCCAGCCCTGGCGCTTGAGGACGGGGACGGTGTCGCGATGGAACTGGTCCTCGACGGCGCGGGCGATGTCGGAGAGGGGCACCCCTGGATCCTAGACGACTCAGTGGTTCCGATCTTGTGCGTTCGTAGGGTAGATCGTGCGTTCGTAGGGTAGGTCGCCGGTTCGTACCCTTAACCCCCGAACGCGAGGCATAAGGTACGAACGCGAGCGCCCCTCAGCGGCGCAGGGCCCTCAGGCGCCGGCCGCTCGCCCACCACAGGACGGCTCCGCAGCCCAGCGCCCACCAGGTGTAGCTCGAGCCGACGGCCTTGGCCCAGGTGGGCCAGTTCTGCTCCACATGGTTCTGCTCGGGGAACCACCACTGCATCGCCAGGATGAAGACGAGGAACCCGGCGGCGCCGGCCACGCCGAGCGCGGTCGAGCGCCAGCGCCAGGTCGCCGCCGCCACCGACATGAGCGTGGGCAGGCACCACACCCAGTGGTGCGACCAGGAGATGGGGGAGATGAGCAGGCCGAGCACCATGACCACGCTGATCTGAAGGGACAGGACCAGGCCGTCGTCCTGCCCGGGACCTTCGGCCGCGTCGCCGGCACCCCGCAACCGATCCAGCCGGCGGCACAGGAGCCAGGCCGCCACCACGGCGAGCAGGGAGCAGACCGCCCAGGTGAGGTTCCAGGCGGACTCCGGCAGGCCCCGGGCAATCGCCCCCTTGAGGTTCTGGTTGCCCGAGTAGTCGGCGAAACCGGCGCGTCCCGGATCCCACATGGCCGAGGTGAAGAACTCCCAGGACTCGGTGGGGGCCGCCAGGGCGGCCAGGAGCGTCAGCCCGACGGCGCTGCCCGCCATGGTGGCCGCCGCCCGCCACTCCCGACGCGCCAGGAGCACCAGGATCGCGACCGCCGGCGTCAGCTTGATCGCGGCGGCCAGGCCGCTGAGGGCCCCGCGCCAGCGCGAGCGCTGGGGAACCAGGAACAGGTCCACGGCCACCAGCGCCATGAGAATGGCGTTGACCTGGGCGTACTCCATGGTCTTGGGGAAGGGCTCCAGGGCGATGACCCCGATGAGTGCTAGCCAGGGCGACAGGGTGTGGGCCATCCATGACCCGACTCCCAAGCGCCTGAGAACCGCGTAGGTGGTCACGGCGGCGCACAGCGGCGTGGCCACGATCAGCAGCACAGTGGCCGACTGGTACGACATCCAGGTCAGTGGCGCGATCACCCAGGCCGCCAGGGGTGTGTAGGTGAAGGGCCACAGATGCTGGGCCGGGTTGGCGTACCAGCTGTAGAGGTCCCCGCCGTCGAGCCACTGACGGACGGCCTCGTAGTAGACGAAGGAGTCCAGCTTGAACAGCCACTGGCCGGTGTCATCCACCAGGGACCAGTAGGCGGGCACCAGCAGGGCCAGCCACCCCAGAATGGCGACGACGGGCGCTGAGACGACGGCGCGCGCAGCCGCCACCAGCCGCGCAGGCCGGGCGGCAGGCGTCCCGCTCCCAGGGGCAGGGTGGTCCGTGGGGCCGGTGCCCGACTGGGAGGGACGGGAGACGTGTTGTGGATTTCCTGCGATCGGCATCGTGCTGAGTGTAGAAGAGGCACCAAGAACGCTGGGAATCGAGCCGCCCGCCGACGTCACTCAGTGACCGCCCAGAGAGCCGCTGGTCCGTGCTCGCCTGAGCGCGGACAGCCCCAGGACGCCAACCACGACGGCGCCCCAGGCGAAGGCGGCCACCGCCAGGTACCCGGCGCGCGAGCCGCCGGCGTCCGTGGCCTGCCCCGCCAGAAGGGAGCCGATCGAGACCCCGATGTTGAGCGCCGTACTCACCCAGGCCAGGCCCTCGGTCAGCTGGGAGGGGGCCACCGTCACCTGCACGATGTTGTTGCCGCTGGTCAGGGTGGGGGCGATGGCCAGCCCCGTCAAGAGGGCCAGGACGGACAGCACCACCAGGCTCGGTGCGAAACCGAAGGTTGAGGCCCCCACCGCGAGCCCCACCAGCCCGGCCATGAGCTGCTTCCACAGCGGCCACCCCCACGTGCGCGAGCCGTAGAGGAGGGCAGCGACGAAGGAGCCCACGCCCCACACCGCCAGGATGAGTCCCGAGGCGGACTTGTGCCCTGCCTCGGTGGCGAAGGCGACTGCGGCGACGTCGTTGGCCCCGAACAGGGCCCCCAGGATGAGGAAGACGACGGCGATGGACACCATGGCGCCGTAGCGCATCACCGCAGGGTGCTCCGCGGCCTGATCCGACTGCTCGGTGGCCTCAGCGGTGCGCCGCCGAGTCGGGTGCGGCGTGGGCTCGGTGGCGCGCTGGCTGAGGAACCACAGCCCCCCGAACAGCTGCATCACCACACAGCACACCCAGCCCGAGGTCACCGGCAGGAACGGCGTCGTGCACAGGGCCGTGGCCAGCACCGGCCCGAGAATGAAGGCCACCTCGTCCAGGGCCGCCTCCAGGGAGAAGGCCGCGTGAACCTCCTCGGGGCGGGTGAGCATCGCCGTCCAGCGCGCCCGCACCAGTGAGCCCATGGAACCGGCCAACCCTCCCGCCAGAGCCGACAGGGCGGCCAAGACTCCCAGGTGCGTGCGCATGGCGGCGGCGAGGACCAGCCCCACCAGGCTCAAGGACGACACGAGGACCGCGGGCAGCATGACCCGCGACTGGCCGTAGCGGTCGACGCAGCGGGCAAGGATCGGTGCCCCGATGGCCATGGCCACGAAGTTCGCGGCGCTGACCAGGCCCGCGGCCGTGTAGGAGCCGTAGAGCTCCTCGACCGCGAGGATCGTGGAGATCCCCACCATGGACATGGGGAAACGGGCGATGAGCCCGGCACTGGTGAAGGAGCGGGCACCGGGGTGAATGAGGATCGTTCGGTAGGAGGTGGCCATGTCGGACGTCGTGTGCTGCTGGAAGGTGAGGCTGACAGAACGGGTCGGAGCCCCGACGGGCGGGGCTCCGACCTCGGGTAAGAGTGATCAGTTGCCGCTGTGGGTGGTGGAGGTGACGCTCTGTCGGCTGAGAGTGAAGCCCTGACCGTTGACCTGGTTCCAGCAGTGCATGCCCTGATCGGTCGACTCGCAGGCGAAGGCGGAGTGCTTGGCGGCCGAGCCGTAGCTGAGGCTGACGCCCTTGGTGGCGAAGGTCGACCCGCAGCTCTGGCTGGACTTCCCATCGGCGTCGATCGTGACCGTCAGCGGCTTCGAGGAATCGCAGGAATCGGTCTTGGCGTGCTCGTTGATGACGCAGGTGACGTTCTGGTCGTTCAGGGTGCAGGTGATGTTGCCGCTGGGGGCGTCGAAGGCGGACAGCTCCTGGGCGTTGGCGGGCGCCGGCGCCTTGAACGTGGGGGTCGCCGAGGCGCTCGGGGTGGCCGAGGCCTTGGGGGAGGCGGACGGGGAGGCCGGGGAGGGGCTGTCCTGAGCCGCGGCCTGGCCGGAGTCGGCCGGGGCCTCGGTGCCCGAGTCGGCGGCCGAGCCCTTGCCGCTGCCCCCGGAGAGGTACCAGGTCGCCAGGAAGACCAGGACGGTGGCCACCAGGAGCGCCAGGATGAGCAGGATGCGGTTGGAGGTCAGGAAGGAGGAGGGGGGCTGGGAGTCGTCGTCCTCGGTGCCGACGCCGAAGACGCCGTCGTCGCCGGTCACTGCGGGGGCCTGCTGCACGGGAGCCGGAATGACCGGGCTCTGCGCCTGGGAGACGTTCGCGGACTGCTGGAAGGTCTGCTGCAGGGCGGGCTGAACCGGCCGGGCCGGCGACTGGGAGGCCATCGCCTGGGCGGGGCGGGACGCGGGGACGGAGACGGTCGGGTCGCCCGCGGCCTGGAAGCCGTCAACCTGTGTGTTCGCACCGGCTGCGTTGAAGGCGCTCGGTGCGCTCGCGGCGCTCCTCGAGCTGGTGGCGGAGATCGCAGAGGCGCCGGAGGCCGCGCTGCCGGGCTGGAGCGAACGGGGCAGGGTCACCTGCGTGGGGGCCTCGGAGGACCTGGCCGATGGTGCGCTCGGCTGGGCGCCGGGGGGCGAGACTACCGCCAGCTGAGGCGATGACTGCGCCGACGGCGCTGACTGGGGCTGGCTGTCGCGAGAGGCCAGGGCTGCGTCGACCGCGGGGTCCCCCAGGGTTCCCAGCCACTCCAGGAGAGCGGGATAGGTGCGTGGGTTGGCGGCGATGTAGGGGCGCAGGCCGGGGTAGTTCTGTGCCAGCTGGTGGAGGGTCTCCAACTCTGCATTGGGATCCTGCGCTCGCGCGACAAGCTCGTCCTTGGCCTGAGACATGCTGGGTCCTTCGAGGGTCGGGAAAACGACGTCGGTCCAGGTTGTGACCGGCACCTGGTGCCGTCGTGGGTCGGGTTCGGGCCACCCGTGATACCGAGTCAGGGAACGCAGTACCATCTCGGCGGCATGTGGGTCGGTCAGCCGGCCACGTTGGAAGACTACCTGAGGACACCGTGACTCCGACTGCCTGACGGGTCACGGCCGCAGCTCGTCAGTGTCTCACGACGGCGGATCGTCGCCGTTGGCGGCGGCGGAGGGACCCGGTCGGTGGGCGCAGCGGGGGCCGGCGCCGCTGGCCTGCGACTCGGTGCAGGCTCCCACATGATGGAATTGGGGCGGTGGTGCGGTGGTTCCGGACGGGGTGCTGGGGTTTACTAGGGGAGTGCATGCGACGCAAGGGAAAGGGAGCCGATGACCGAGCACGTTCGTGCTGATGCCGATGCCATCGCGATCCGCGGTGAGGACGGCATCAGGGCCTCGGAGGTCGTTGTCGGTGCGGCTACTGACGTGGGGCGCCTGCGGACGATCAACGAGGACGGCTACCTCGCCATCGCTCCGGCCTTCGTCGTCGTCGACGGGATGGGCGGGCACGCCGCCGGCCGTATGGCCACGCAGGTGGCCCTCGACTCCCTCTACTCGCTGGCTGGGACGATCGTCACCGACGTCGACACGGTGGTTCGCGCGGTGGTGGCCGCGCAGGAGGCGATCATCGCCATCCCGTCCCACGCCGCCTACCTGCCCGGAGCGACGATCGCCGGCGTCATCCTGGCCTGGATGGTGGACGAGCAGGGGGTGATGCGACCGACCTGGGTCATCTTCAACGTGGGGGACGCCCGGGTCTACCTGCTGCGCGACGACATGCTCTCCCAGGTCACCCGCGACCACTCCCGGGTCCAGATTCTCATCGAGACCGGTGAGCTCACCCCCGAGCAGGCGCGCCGCGACCCCCGCCGCAACATCGTCACCCGGGCGCTGGGCGGAGGTATCGCCGACTCCGGCGTCCCGGACCTCTACACCGTTCCGGTGGCCGCCGGGGACCGGTTCCTGATCTGCTCCGACGGGCTCAGTGACGAGCTCGACGACGAAGCCATCGCCACCGTGCTGGCGGCAGGCTGCACGGCGCAGCGCACGGCCGAGCTCCTCGTGGCCGCCTCCCTGGAGGGCGGAGGGCATGACAACACCACCGCCATCGTCGTCGACTCCCTCCAGGTGCCGGCTCTTCCATCGACGGCGCACACGCCATCCCTCGGTGGCGCGAGCAGTCAGGAGGCGCGGTGACGGACTCCCCGGTTCCCTCCCCCTGCCCGCCACGTGAGCGCGTCCCGCTGCCCGAGGGGCTGACGCGCCTGTCGGACGGCGCTCTGCGGGTCGACGGCGTTGACGGGACCGCCGTCATCAACCCGGCTGCCGGCTGCGAGCCCGGTGGCGTCTCCGTGGAGACCGGCCTGCGGGTCCTGCAGGCCCTGGGCGGCACCTACCTGCCGACGGTGGGGCCGGCGGCCCCGAGCGGGCCCTCCCCTCAGAACGCCGCGCCCTCGCAGGCCGCAGCGCTGCGGCGCTCGGCCCCGCGCTCCATGGCATCGGAGCCCACCGGCATCATCCCGGCCGAGCCCAGTGACGAGACCACGCTGCTCAAGCCGATCCCCCCGATCTCCCCGGCCTCGGGCTCGCCCCGGGAGACGGCTCCGGAGCCCTTGCAGGTGCCTTCTCCCGCCCCGGCCGATTCTTCCGCCGCGGCCTCTCCCGTCATGGCCTCTCCTGCCGAGGCTGCTTCTCGTGCCGGATCCGACAGGTCCGCGGACTCGGCTCCCGAGCTGCTGGAGACGGGTGTCTGGGAGGACCCCGACGACCCCTTCGAGCCTCCGGAGCAGCAGCACCCGGAGAACACTGAGGCCACTGCGGAGGACCTGGACACCGGCGACGTGAGCCCGTTCCCGGACTACCCCGAGCCGGAGCCCGGCTCGGGGCGTCGGCGTCGCGGCGCCCACCGGGCCCCCACCGCCCCCTCGGCGAGCTCGGGCGGCAGTCCGACGGCCAACACCCCCACTGCACCGGACAACTCCAAGAGCAAGCAGCCCCAGCCCGTCCGGGAGCCCCAGCCCTTGGAGGCCCTGCCCGACACGGAGGTCGTCTCCGCCTCCGAGGCGGCGCTGATCGCGGCGCCCCCCGTGCGGGCCTCGATCTGCCCCCAGGGGCACGCCAGTCCTCCCGAGCTCCGGGAGTGCCTCATCTGCTCCCAGCCCCTGACGGGAGTGATCTCCTACGTGCGCCGGCCGGCTCTGGCCACGCTGACCCTGTCGACCGGCGCCGCCGTCGAGGTCGCCGGCGACGTCGTCGTCGGACGGGCCCCCCAGGTGCAGGCCGGGGGCGATCCGCACATCGTGACCCTGGTCCCGGTGGCCAGCCCGCAGCACATGGTCTCGCGCTCCCACCTCATGCTCACGACCTCGGGGTGGAGCATCCTGGCCCAGGACCTGGGCTCGTCCAACGGCACGGTCCTGGCTCGCCCCGGTGCGACGCCGGTCCTGCTGGGACCGGGAATGCCGACGCCGGTCTTCATGGGGGATCTCATGGACGTCGGCGACGGGGTGACGCTCCGTATTGACCCGCCGTCGTGGCTGAGGTTCCGTAGTGGCTGAGGTCACTGTCCGAGTGGTCGTGCTTCGCCGGTGCGGCTCCGGCTTCTCAGTAAGACTGGACCCGGGTGCCGATCATGAGCCGGGACCGTGGAAGGAGAATTCATGAGCGACCTGACGTGGACAGAGATGCCGGAGGTCAATCCTGAGCAGCCCGACGAGCTCGTCCTGGACTTCTCCGGAGAGATCTACCGGGTCGCTCCGGCCGACGCCTTCGTCATCGGCCGAGGCGGAGACCTCGATATTGACGACAACCCCTACCTCCACCGCCGATTCCTGGTCTTCGCTCACTCCGAGAACCTCTGGTGGATCGCCAACGAGGGGTCGCGGTTGTCGGCCACCCTGACCGACGGTGAGGGACTGGTCCAGTCCCGACTGGCCCCGGGCGCCCGCATGCCGCTGGTCTTCCCCCGGGTCATCCTCACCTTCTCCGCCGGCCCGACCACCTACGAGATCAACCTCATCACCTCCGGGGAGGACCGTTTCTCCGGGATCGACGGCGTGCGTCAGTCCTCCGGCCAGACCACCATCGGGGTGACCCCGATGACCCGCTCCCAGCTGCTGCTCGTCCTGGCGTTGTCTGAGCCGGTGCTCAAACGGGCCGGGACCGGGGCAGCCGAGATCCCCTCCTCCGCGGCGGCCGCGGCGCGCCTGGGCTGGCCGCTGACCAAGTTCAACCGCAAGCTCGACAACGTCTGCGAGAAGCTCGACCGGGTGGGGGTGCGTGGGCTGCGCGGCGGCCGTGTGGCCGGAGCCGCCTCCAACCGGCGTACCGCCCTGGTGGAGCACGCCGTGTCCACCCTCATGGTCACCGCCGAGGACCTCTACATGCTTGACGAGGAGCTGGCCGCCAACCAGGCCCCCGCCGACCAGGCCCCCGCCGACCAGACGGCCGAGCGCTCGGCGAGCACCGCCCCGGTGGCCCAGAGCTCGCCGTCGGCGCCGAGGCGATGACGTGACGCGGGGAGTGATGAGTCGCCGGGGAGACGTGGACTCGCCCCGAGTGGAGAGGGACGTCGTCGAGGAGGAGTTCCCCAACCGGGCGCTCCTCGACGAGGTCCTGGCGGACGATCCCGAGGAGGATGAGCTCTTGGAGAAGGACTCCTCGCAGGAGGAGCTCTCGGACGGTGACCGTCCCCGCCCTGCCCGGCGACGTCACGTGTGGCGGTGGCTGGCGGTCCTGGTGGTGCTCGTCGTCATCCTGAGCGCCGGGGCCGTCGGGGCGGAGTACCTCGTGCGCGGGCAGGTCGACGCCGCCGTGCGCTCCGCCCTGCCGGGGCTCAGCCCGGACGCCCGGATCGCCACCAGGGGAATCGTCCTGCCTCAGGTCGTCGGCGGCTCACTGGACAGCCTGAGCGTGGACTCCTCGAGCCTGACGCTCACCTCCAAGGGCCAGAGCAACGCCTCGGTCACGCTCAGCGACGTCGACGTCGATCTGAGCCACATCAGCCTGCACAAGCCCTATCAGACGGACGCCGTGGCGGCGTCGGGCACCATCAGCTGGCAGCAGGTGGCCGAGCTCGCCGCCGCATCGCACCCGAAGCTCAAGGGCGTCACCCTTCAGGCCAAGCGCACGGGGACGAGCACCCAGGATCCGGGGGCCATCCAGGCCTCGATGTCCCTGCTTGGTCTGAGCGGTGAGGCCGAGATCGTCCCGTCGTTGGGTGCCGACGGCAGCCTGGTCCTGACCATCACCTCCACCCGGATGGGTGGGAGCAAGCTCGGCGTCGACGTCGACACGGGGCAGGACAGCATGCTCAGCTATATCGGGCTGGACTCCCCGCAGATCACGATCCCCGCGAAGTCCCTGCCGCCGGGGCTGCGCCCGACCAGCGCCATCGTCACCAACGACGGGCTCCGGCTGAGCCTGGCCGGGAGCCGGGTAAACCTCGGCCAGCTCTGACCCCGGGGCGGCGACCCCATGACGATTCGTCTCACATTTCCTTCAAAGTGGCGCGAAACCGGTGAAAAATGGAGGCCTGCCGGGGCTGTGGGGAGGACTTCCCCTCCGCTCGTGCCCCAGGTGGCCCCGGCTCGTATAGCCTGCCAATGCGTTGCCTATCCAGGCGCGAGCACGTGGCGCGAGGAATCAAGCCAGAACTGAGCGAGGAGAACCATGAGCATGCAGCCCGAGCACCGCGCCCAACCCGGCAGTCAGCCGGGTGGCTGGGGTAGTGGCCAGCAGTACGGTCAGTCGAGCGGCCAGCCGGCGGCCCGACAGACCGGTCAGCCCACCGGCTCCTCCGCGGGGCAGGGCGCTGCGGCCTCGGCGCAGCAGCCGCCCTCGGTCCCTCCTCAGATCGACCCGCAGGCCGCCGGGGCCCGCTCCGTGCCGACCGCATCATCCAGGATGACGGTTCCCGGCTACCCCTCCGGCCCGGCGGCGCCGGCCGAGGAGAAGGTCGACACCGGCCCCCTGCCCTCCCGTGAGGCGCTGCGCCGCGAGGCCCGGGCCGCCTCCAGCCGTCGGGGCGCCGGGGACGCCGACGTGGAGCGCGCCGCTGAGCTGCTCAAGTCCGTGGCCAACATCTTCTCCCAGCGCGTCGTCGGTCAGGAGCAGCTGCGCACGGCCCTGGTGACCGCTCTCATGTCCAGTGGTCACATCCTGCTGGAGTCGGTGCCCGGCCTGGCCAAGACCACCGCCGCCCAGACGCTGGCCTCGGCCGTCTCCGGCTCCTTCCGGCGCATCCAGTGCACGCCCGACCTCATGCCCAACGACATCGTCGGCACCCAGATCCTCAACTCCTCCACCGGCGAGATGACCACCCAGCTGGGGCCGGTCCACGCCAACATCGTCCTGCTCGATGAGATCAACCGCTCCAGCGCCAAGACCCAGTCGGCCATGCTCGAGGCCATGCAGGAGCGTCAGACCTCCATCGGCGGCGTCGTCTACCCGCTGCCCCACCCCTTCATGGTCCTGGCCACCCAGAACCCCATCGAGGAGGAGGGCACCTACGTCCTGCCCGAGGCGCAGATGGACCGCTTCCTCATGAAGGAGGTGCTCACCTACCCGCGGCCCTCGGAGGAGGCCGACGTCCTGGACCGCATCTCCAACGGGACCTTCGACCAGCCCGTGACCGGTCGGCCCATCTCCACCGACGACGTCGAATGGCTTCAGCGGGCCGCCGAGCGGGTCTATGTCGATCCCGTCATCAAGCAGTACATCGTCGCCCTCATCAACACCTCCCGCGGCGGGGGGCCGCGGCCCGTGCCCGGCCTGGACCGGCAGGTGCGCGTGGGGGCCTCCCCCCGTGGCGGCATCGCGCTGATGAAGGTGGCCCAGGCCGTCGCCCTCCAGGAGGGGCGCACCTACGTCATCCCCGACGACGTCCGCTTGCTGCGCCACGGGGTGCTGCGCCACCGGCTGGTGCTCACCTATGACGCCCTGGCCGACGGAGTCGCGCCCGAGGCGATCATCGACGCCATCTTCGCGGCCGTCCCCACGCCCTGAGCCCGGTGGGGACCAGCACAGCGATGAGCACGGAGGTACATGGCGCCCCCGAGGCGCCCGAGTCCGATTCCGGCGAGGGTCGGCGCGGTACGCGGATCGAGCGTCTGCGCGCGGCTCTGAGCCTGCCGACCCTGCGCCGCGCCACAGGGCTGCTCGACGGGCGCCACAAGTCGGTGTTTGTCGGGCGCGGGCAGGACTTCGATGACATGTCCTTCTACCGGCCCGGCGACGACATCTCCGACATCGACTGGAAGTCCTCGGCCCGCCTGGGGCAGCCGGTCATCAAGCGCTACCAGCGCGAGTCCATGATGCCCATGGTGCTGGCCGTGGACACCGGTCGGACCATGGCGGCGATGACCCCCACGGGCGAGGACAAGCGCGACCTGGCCCTGGGAGTGGCGGAGGTCTTCGCCTACCTGGCCCGGATGCGGGGGGACTCGGTGGCGCTCGTGGCCGGTGACGCCGGCCGGATGGTCTCGCGCCCGGCCCGTTCTGGGGCCAAGCACGTGGAGACCCTGCTGGCGCTGCTGGCCCGCACCTTCGAGGACCTCGACGCTCCCGTCGAGGGGGCGCCCGGCGTCTTCGAGCTGGCCCCCGGGGCCCCGCCCTCCAGCCTGCCGCACCTCATGGAGCGGGTGAGCACCTGGCACCGCCGACGCAGCCTGGTCATCCTTATCACCGACACCGCCCACCCCGGCCCCGATGCCGCGACCTGGCTGCGGCGCCTGTCGATCCAGCACGAGATGATCGTCGTCCAGATCGAGGACGACGACCCGCTGCGCCAAGGCGGCGGCCGCGGGCGGGACATCGACCTGCCCTTCGAGATCCCCGCCTTCCTGCGCGCGGACTCCTACCTGGCGGCTCACGCGGCCGTGGTGCGCGAGCAGTGGCGCACCACCGTCGAGCAGGTGCTCGACGCCCGGCACCTGGAGTACGGCGTCGTCTCCTCCGAGGAGACGCTCATCGACTCCATCGCCGAGCTCCTCCAGCGTGAGCGCGCCGCCGTGGCCAGAGGGAGGCGGTGACCCCATGCAGATCATGCCCCCGGTTCTCATGCCGATATGGATGGTCATCGTCATGGTCGTCGGTCTCCTGCTGGTGACCGCCTGGCTGCTGCGGACCTTCCTGGTGACCCGCCGCGACCTCTCCCAGGAGGTCGGAGACATCCCCATGGCGCCCCGTGAGCGCCGCCAGTGGGGTGAGCGTCTCGGTGAGATCTCCCAGCGCTGGGACGCCGGTGACCTGGACCTGCGCGAGCTGCACCTGGAGCTGGCGGCGCTGCTGCGCGGCTTCGCCGAGGCCCGCAGCGGGGAGGAGATCACCACCGCCACGGTCTCGGAGATCCTCGACATGGCCGCAACTGCCGGGCCGCGCTCGGTGGAGGAGCGGCGACGCAGCGTGCGCGCGGCGGGCCGTCCCCTGGACATCAACCCGCTGGGGCACGTCGGAGAGCTGCTCGCCGTGTGGGAGCAGCCCTCCTTCGACCGTGAGCCGCAGGCCGCCGCGCAGGAGGCCCTCACCCACGCCAGGGAGGTGGTCACCCGATGGTGATGCTCTGGTTATTCATCGTTCTTGTCGTCATCGCGGCCGCGACGATCATTGCGGTCTTCATCATCGACCGCCGTTCCAGCGGGGACCCCACCGTCAGGGCGCCCAAGCGTTTCAGGGTGCCCTGGAGCCGACGGGGCGAGGATCAGGCCGTCGAGCTGCCCCGCCGCCTGGCCAACTCGGCGAGCCTGTTCCAGCTGCCGGCGGTGCGCAAGCGCATCCGGGCTCAGCGCTGGCTGCATGCGCTCCTGGCGGTCATGCTGGTCTCGGGCCTGGTGAGCGCCGCCGCCATCGCTGGTCGGCCCGTGCGCGTCACCGAGCGCTCCGACGCCCTGGCCAACCGTGACATCGTCCTGTGCCTGGACGTGTCGACGTCGATGGTCAGGATCGACTCCTCGGTCTTGACGACCTTCTCCGAGATCCTGGAGGACTTCGACGGCGAGCGGGTGGGGATCGTGGCCTGGAACTCATCCGCGCAGACCATCGTCCCGCTGACGGACGACTACGAGCTGCTGCGTGACCAGCTCACCGAGCTGGGCGACGTGCTGGACATCGACCCGGAGAACGTCACCTTCAAGCAGCAGCTCGCCTACCAGGAGGCCTTCGGCGGCACGATCAACAACAGCATCAACGGCTCCTCCCTGGCTGGTGACGGGCTCGCCTCCTGCGCCCAAGCCTTCGACAACCAGGACCTGGATCGCTCCCGCTCCATCATCCTGGCCACCGACAACCAGGTCATCGACCCCGACAACGAGCAGATCTACCCCCTGACCGACGCCGTCAAGCTCCTGACCGAGCGCAAGATCCGCCTGTTCTCCATCTACGGCGCCGACAAGGACCAGCCCTACCAGAACCTCCTCGACAAGACTCCCGAGGAGTCCCGCGAGGAGCTCAAGACCGTCACCGAGGAGCAGGGCAAGGGACGCTTCTACGACGTCGAGGACTCCGGCACCGGGGGACAGATCGTCAAGGAGCTGGAGAAGACCGAGGTCTCCGCGCTCGGGGGGCGCAAGCAGACCCGTCGTACCGACGTCCCCCAGCGGCTCGTCATCACGCTCTCACTGGTGCTTCTGGGCTACCTGGGACTGACTACCTGGAGGCGAGCATGAAGCCGGTTCCGATCATTGGGGACTTCGCGCTCATCCCGGTCACCTGGTGGATTCTCGTCCTGCTCCTGGCGGCCGCCCTGACGGGGCTGCTCATCGTCTCCCGACGTCGACTGGTCCGTGACGATGCCGAGCCGGCCGCCCGCCGGGCCTGGTGGAGGCGCCTGGCCATCGTCGTCGTCATCGTGCTGGCGCTGGCGGGGCCGGCGATCCGCGGCAGCGAGGCCATCAGCGTCTCCAACGTGGAGATCTACATGGTGGTGGACCGCACCGGCTCCATGGCGGCGGAGGACTACCAGGGCAAGGGGCCCAAGGGCGTCGACCAGTCGGCCTCCACCAGGCTCGACGGCGTGCGCGCGGACATGCGGGCCATCCGCGAGGCCTTCCCGGACTCGCGCTTCTCCATCATCGCTCTGGACAACTCCGCAGCCCGGGAGCTGCCGCTGACTCACGACACCAACGCCGTCGACGCCTGGATCGGCTCCTTCAAGCAGGAGGTCACGGGCCACGCCACCGGGTCCTCGCTGGAGGTGGCGCTTCCGCTGCTGGGGCAGACGCTGGCGCAGTCCCGTCAGTCCGACCCCAAGGACATCCGCCTCGTCCACATCTTCTCCGACGGCGAGGCCACCGACGAGGGCCGCGGCGCACAGGTGGCCGACAACGCCGGCATCTCCTGGCAGTCCCTGGACGGCCTGGTCGACGGCGGCGCAGTGCTGGGCTACGGCTCCACCGAGGGCGGCAAGATGCGCAGCTACGACGGCTCGCCGTCCACCGGCGAGCACACCCAGTCCGACTACATCACCGACGGCCAGGGCGGGCAGCCAGGGGTGTCGAAGATCGACGCCGACGAGCTCCAGAAGGTGGCCAAGGAGATGGGGCTGCCCTACTACCACCGCACCGGCGGGTCGGGCGACGACCCGACGAGCAAGTTCACCAACCTCGACATCGAGGCCGTCTCCGCCGACGGGCGGGCCAAGACCAACGCCCGGGTGTACCTGACCTGGCCACTGGGACTCATCGCCTTCGGTCTGCTGCTGTGGGAGATCATCGATCTCATGCGAGCCGACCGTCGCCTGCGTCTTCTCATGGGAAGGGGAAGATGATGACGATAGGAAACACCCCCGGCGAGGTCCCCGGGCAGGGCAGCGGCGCGACGCTGCCCGGTGCCGTCGAGGGAGCGCAGGGTGACGCCGGCGCCTCGGAGCAGGTGCCCGACTACCTGCAGGAGGCGGACCCGAATGACGGGACCTCCTCACCGGACCCCTCGGCCCCCGAGGACCCCAGGCGGCGCGAGGCCCGTCTCAAGCGGCGCCGTCGGCTCCTGGCGATCGGCGGGGTGCCCGCGGCGCTGGCCACGATCATCTCCCTGTGGCTCGGCTCGATCTTCCTCATCTCCCTGGCCGGAAACCGTGCCGCGGCAGCCGGCCACTACGACACGGCTCTGTCGCGCTACCGCACGGTCGCCAGGATCAACCCCTGGCTGGAGCAGTGGCGCGTCCACTTCAACCTGGGCACCGGTCAGCTCGTCGCGAAGGATCCGACCTCCGCGGTGGCGACCCTCAACCAGGCTCTCAGTGAGGCGCCCGCCGCCAAGGTCGACTCGAAGACCAAGGCGAAGGAGGCCGGCTCCCCGGAGTGCATGGTGCGTACCAACCTGTACGTCGCCCACCTCACCCTGGCGGCCCAGGCCCAGGAGAGCGGAAGCTCCGCGGCAGTGACCGAGCACATCGAGGCGGCCAAGAAGGCGGCCGATACCTGCGAGGTGCCACCCCCGCCCGAACAGAATCCCTCCCCGAGCCCGAACCCCTCGGCCACGCCCAGCAGCGACCCGAGCGCGAACCCCTCCTCCCAGCCCAGCAGTGACCCGAGCTCCAGTCCGTCCTCGCAGCCCAGCAACGACCCGAGTTCGAGCCCCTCGTCGTCGGCGTCGAGCTCGCCGGGCGAGACCTCCTCCAGCACCCCGAGCGCCAAGCCGACCCCGACCCCGGTCGACGACCGGGCCAAGCGCCTACGGGACCGCAACAACGGCAGCCCGGGAACCACTGAGGATCCCGGAGGCAGTGACAGCAACAAGGGAAAGCCCTGGTGAGCGACTCCGATACGGGGAGGACCTCCCGCCTCGTCGTGGCGGCGGCGGTCCTGGACGATCTGGAGCATCCGACCGCCCTGCTGTGCGCGGCCCGTTCCTACCCGCCTGAGCACGCCGGCCAGTTCGAGCTCCCCGGCGGCAAGGTCGAGCCCGCTGAGCGGCCCGAGCAGGCCCTGGCCCGCGAGCTGGACGAGGAGATCGGCCTGAGCGTCCGCCTAGGACCCGAGCTCGTCGTACCCCGGCAGCTGGCGGTTGTGGCGCCACCGGACAGCGGCCCCGGCGACGACACCCCGGCCTGGCCGGCCATGCACGGCTTCAGGATGCGAGTGTGGCTGGCCGAGCCCGCCCGACCCGGGGACCGGGGCAGAGTCGGAACCGACCACCAACGGTTGGAGTGGGTGCGCCTGGAGCCGCCGGATCAGCTGCGCCGGCTGCCGTGGCTGGAGGCGGACCTGCCGATCATTGACGCGCTCGTGGACGCCCTGGGGCGCTGATGGGCACTGGGATGACGGCGGCGGGGTTGAGACGGGTGGCCCTCCTGAAGGCCTCGGGCTCGAGCCTGTCGGCAGTCCCGCGACGCCGGCCCTTCCCAGTTTCTGACACTTCTATCACTCGCGTCATCTCGTAAGTTAGGGTTGCCTCATGCCGAAGATCCTGGGTTCCTCACTGGCCGAGCATCGAGAGCGCACGCGCACCGCCCTGTTCCAGGCGCTGTCCGAGCTCATGAGCCAGCGCAGCTTCGACAAGATCACCCTGTCCGACGTCGCCAACCACGCGGGTGTGGGGCGCACCGCCGTCTACAACCACTTCGCGGACAAGGAGGACCTCCTCCTGGCCTTCATGGAGCACGAGGCCGGCCGCTACGCCGAGGAGCTCTCCCGGGCGCTGGCCGGCACCCAGGACCCGATCGACCGCCTGCGCATCTACGTGCGCCAGCAGGCCCTCATCGCCCGGCACTTCCACTTCCCGACGTCGGGACCGCTGTCCGGGGCGGTCTCGCGCGGGACTGCCGGTCGCTTCAAGGCCCACGGGGCGCTCCTGGCCCAGATGCTCTCCTCGATCCTTACTGACGCCATGGACCAGGGGCTCATCCCCGCCCAGGAGCCCGAGCAGGTCATCCCCCTCATCCACGCCACCGTCATGGGTGGGCGCCCGACCCCCACGGATCCGGAGCAGCGCCGGGCCTACCTGGAGAGCCTGGACGTCTTCGTGCTGCGGGCGGTGGGGGCCCGTCAGCCCGCCCACGCGGTTCCGACCATTGCCCAGCCCCACGCCACCGAGCCCCTGGAGGGCGCCGAGGTCCCCGGTTCGCTTCATCACAGCGCGGTCGGCTGACAGCGTGAGCCATGGCCTGCCACGCAGGCGGGCGGGCCTGGCAGACTTCCGCTCGTGAACCTGAGCTGGACTGACACCTGGAACGACCTGCTGAACCGCGCCTCGAACGTCGTCGGCCTGGATCCCGGCGTGCTGTGGCCAGCGCTGGCGATCCTCCTCATCGTCCTGGCCTGGGCCCCGGCCCGCCGCTGGGGACGCACCCTGGTGACGATCGTCCACGAGGCCGGGCACGCCGCCGTCGGCCTCATGGTAGGGCGGCGCTTCCGCGGATTCGTGGTGAGCCGGGACCTGTCCGGGCACGCCGTGACCGCCGGCAAGCCCACCGGCCCCGGCCGAGTGGCCACCTCCTGGGCCGGCTACCCCGCCCCGGCCGTCCTGGGCGCCGTCGTCGTGCTCCTGGCCCTCAAGGGCTGGGCGAGCGCGGTCCTCCTGCTGGGACTGGTGCTCCTGGCGGTCCTGCTGGTCATGTCCCGCTCCGTGCGCACGGTCCTGCTGGTCCTGCTCGTGGCCCTCCTGACCGGGGCCCTGTGGTGGTGGGGCGGGCAGTGGCGCGACGGCGTCGTCGCCGGGGTCGGGCTGGCCCTGCTGGTGGGGGCCTGGGACTCCCTGCGTGACGTCGCCGCCTCACGCGACCCGAGCCAGGACCACCGCACCCTGGCCCACCTGACCCGGGTTCCCGCCGGCGTGTGGCTGGCCAGCTGGTTCCTCGTGGACGCGGCGGCTACCGGCGTCGTCGTGCTGGCCCTGCGCGATCTCCTGTGAGGTGAGGGCGGGCCTCGCGTCCGAGCCCGCCGCCAGCATGGCCTACGCTTCCTCCTGGCGACGCGGGGCCCGCAGTGCCCTCCCGCCGTCCCCGCCCGACGTCGCTCACCGTGAGCCCACAGGCGCCGTTGCGGCCCCGGGCTCACCCCGCTCCCGGGCACTCCGGGATTCCCTCAAGGAGAACACATGATGCTGTCCCGCAGGACGTTCGCCCTGACCTCTCTGGGGCTGGCCGTCTCAGCCACCCTCGCCGCCTGCTCGTCGAAGTCGAAGGACGGAGCCACCGAGGAGGGCAAGATGGCGCTCATCGTCTCCGATGAGGGCGAGGCCGCCGCGGAGGCGCTGTCCAAGGCGGTGGAGGCATTTACCAAGGACACCAAGGTGGAGGTGGACATCAAGCCCGTCTCCGACGTCTCCCAGGAGCTGGCCCGCGGGATCACCGCCGAGCCGACCATCGACGTCGTCGTCCTCAACCCGGCCCAGCTGTCCAGCTACGCCGGCTCCCTGCACCCCTGGGACAAGGGGTCGGCCGCTGTCAAGGACGCGCACCCCGCGCTGCTGACCAGCGCCACCCGGCAGGAGAAGATCGCCGCGGCGCCCCGGGACGTCTCCACCCTCGCCCTGTACGTCAACACCTCGCTGTGGTCGGCCGCGGGCCTGAGCGACTCGGACTACCCGACCACCTGGGAGCAGCTCGACCAGGTGGCCGCCAAGCTCACCTCCGGTGGGGTCGTCGGCCTGACCCTCGATGCCTCCTACGCGCGCGTGGGCGCCTTCCTCATCCAGGGCGGTGGGGGCCTGACCAGCGCCGACGGCACGAAGGCCACGGCCTCCTCCGAGGGCTCGGTGGCGGGCCTGACCCAGGTCAAGACGCTCCTGTCCTCCGGCTCGGCCGGATGGGGCGCCGACCTGCCCGCCGGTTCCGCCGCTGACGCTTTCGGCCAGGGGCAGGCCGCCATGGTGATCGAGACCGAGGCCCTGGTCAAGACCCTGGCGGACACCTACTCGGGCGTCTCCTACAAGGTGGTCGAGCTGCCGGCCGGCAGCGGCGGCAAGGGGACCCTGCAGTTCCCGACCTTCTACGGCGTCGTCGAGGCCTCCAAGCACAAGGCCGACGCCATCAAGCTCGTGGAGTACCTCACCGCCGCTGAGCGGCAGGTGGCCCTGGCCGGCGCGGCCGGCACGGTCCCCGCCGGCAAGTCCGCCGGCGAGACCTGGAAGGGAAAGCACGCCGACCAGGCGGCCTTCCTGGCCGGCGTCGAGTACTCCCAGCCCGTGCCCTCCGCCTCCGGCACCTCGGACATCATCGCCAACTTCGACAACGAGCTGCCCGGGCTGGCCGGAGGCGACCCGGCAAGCGTCCTGGGCAGCGCCCAGGTGAACCTGCAGGCCGTCCTGTCCTGACCCCGGGGCGCCGTCGGTCAGTGCTGGCCGGTGCTGGCTGGCACTGGCTGGTGCTGGCTGGCGCCGTCGGGGCCGTGCAGCAACGAACGAGGGCCCGAACCGTGACGGTCCGGGCCCTCGGGCTGGAGCGGGTGACGGGAATCGAACCCGCGCTGTCAGCTTGGGAAGCTGAAGTTCTACCATTGAACTACACCCGCGTGGCACCAGTGGATGTGCGTCCCAGGTGCGTGCGGAAGTCTAACCCAGACTCCGGTCGTCTACGCAAATCGGCTTGCGGAGGGGCCTCGTGGACCGCGCCGGCGACGCCTTCGCCACTACACTTACTCACGGATTCCCTGACGTCTTCATACGTGTGGTGAGTGCATGACTGATCCCTCCAAC
The DNA here is from genome assembly GCF_031296635.1 of Actinomyces acetigenes. Classification (NCBI taxonomy): domain Bacteria; kingdom Bacillati; phylum Actinomycetota; class Actinomycetes; order Actinomycetales; family Actinomycetaceae; genus Actinomyces; species Actinomyces acetigenes. Next base: position 68,651 of record NZ_JASPFC010000007.1, on the reverse strand, counting down.
TCTCACGAGCCCGCCGAGCCGACTGAGCCCGCTGCGAGTCCCGGCCCGGACGCGCCGGCGCTGCCCGCGGGTTCCGCCCCCACGGACTACCCGTCAGGCGGGTACCCGCCCTATGGCGGCCCCTACGGTCCCGGTGCCCAGTCGGGGTATGACCCGCAGTGGGCCTACGCGCCCCCGCCCGGTTACGGCACGCCTCCTGGGTACAGTGCGCCTGCCGGCTACGGTCCCGTCCCCGGCTACGGTCCCCTCGTCTACCCGGGCAAGTCCAAGGTGGCCGCAGGCATTCTGGCGCTGCTCCTCGGAGCCTTCGGAATCCACAACTTCTACCTGGGCTACACGGGCAAGGCGCTCTTCCAGCTCCTGGGCACGCTCTTGACCTGCGGGATCCTGGCTCCTCCGATCGCCATCTGGGCCTTCATCGAGGGCATCCTCATCCTGGTGGCCCGCCCCGGCGAGGCGCCGTGGGGTGTTGACGCCTCCGGCATGCCGCTGAGCAGCTGAGGCGCGGTCCGGGCCTCTCGGATCCCCCAGGGCCGGAATCCGTGTGACGCCTCCAGGAGGACCTGGCACAATCGGGACCGTGCTGCTCTCAGACCGCGATATCCGCACCGAGCTCGACGCCGGGCGGGTCGTCCTCGACCCCTACGATCCCGAGATGATTCAGCCGGCCTCCATCGACGTGCGCCTGGACCGATGGTTCCGTCTCTTCGACAACCACCGCTACCCGGTCATCGACCCGGCCGCCGACCAGACCGGGCTGACCCACCTGGTCGACGTCGGAGCCGACGAGCCCTTCGTCCTGCACCCCGGGGAGTTCGTCCTGGGGGCTACCTACGAGCGCATCACCCTGCCCGACGACGTCGCCGCCCGCCTGGAGGGCAAGTCGAGCCTGGGGCGCCTGGGGCTGCTGACCCACTCCACCGCTGGATTCATCGACCCGGGCTTCACCGGGCACGTCACCCTGGAGCTGTCCAACACGGCCACGATGCCCATCAAGCTCTGGCCGGGGATGAAGGTGGGGCAGCTGTGCTTCTTCCGCCTGTCCAGCCCCGCCCAGGCCCCCTACGGCTCGGGCGCCACCGGCTCGCGCTACCAGGGCCAGCGCGGACCGACGGCCTCCCGCTCGCATCAGTCCTTCCACCGCACCCGCATCCCCGACACCCCGGCGGCCCCCGCCGACGGCGCCGCTCCCATCTCCCAGGAGAAGCACGCATGAGCGACTCGACCGACTTCGCCGTCTCCCTGCCCACCGACACCGGCACCTTCACTGCCGCCTCCATGCTGCCGGTCGGGCTGCTGGACACCAACCACGTCCTGCTCCTGGCTGACGACGTCGCCCCCGACGAGGTCGAGGCCCTGGCCCTGTCCCAGGACATCCAGTCCGGCTGGGTGGGGGTCTCCAGCCTCCAGCTCTTCCCCGGGGTCTCCCTGCTGGGGCCCTGGAAGGTCGACGCCGAGATGCGCAGCCTCCTGGGGGCGCCGGAGTGGACCACCCAGCTGATGATCCTGGACTGCCCCCGCATCCGTGCCGGCGCCCTGCCGGCCGAGCTCGCCGGCCTGGACCCGCTCTCCGACGCCTTCCCCCGCGCCCAGCCCACGGGGGCCGAGCTGGTGGCCCTCACCCGCCTGCGCGCCATCGCCCGGCGCCTGGCCGGGGCCCTGCGGCTCATTCCCGGAGGGGACGACGAGGAGCCGGTGCTGGTCGAGCCCAGCCCGGAGGTCTCGGCCTCCCTGACCGTCTACGCCCCGGTGTGGCTCGGGCCGGAGGACCTGGTGGCTGTCCTGCAGCCCGTGGCCCCCGAGGTGAGCACCGCTCTGGAGGTCGTTCAGCCTCGCGGCGCCGTCGGGCTGGACGCCATTGACCCCGAGCAGCTGGAGAGTCTCGTTGAGCGCATCGGCCCGGACGTCTTCGAGAAGGCCTGGCGCGGCTCGGAGAAGGTCCGCCAGGACACGATGCGTCAGGAGATCGTCGCCGCCGCCACCGGCAACGTCATTGAGGAGGTGCGTGACGGCTACGCGGTCGTCACCCCGGTCGACCCCGAGCACGAGGGCTGGGGGCGCATCGAGGTGCGCGCCGGTGCCACCGACGGACTGCCTCTGGCCGTGCGCGGTGAGCCGTGGGCGCGTGGGGCGGTCCTGTCCTACGACTTGCGCTGGATCCCCCTGGACCAGGCCGACGCCTACGCCGAAGTGGTCTCCCGCTCCCGGCGCCGCGAGCGCCAGACCGCCCGGGACCTGGTCGAGGAGCTCGCCACCGTCCTAGTGGCCGCCGTCTCCGGGGTGGCCGTGGACGACGACGGATTCCTCGTCTCCCTGGGTGAGGACGCCGAGGAGGCCTGAGAGGTCTCGTCAGGGCGGTGTGGGCGCCGCGCGGCCCCCGGGGAGGCGTTGTCGTGAGACTTCCGGTACTGTACGAGGGCGGGGTGCCACTGGGTGAGGTTCGGGGGTACTCCGCGCGGGCCGGGCCCTCGTGCGGCACGCACAACCCCTGACCAGTCCACCCCGAGGCTCGTGGACTAGCCTGCCGGGACGTGGCCGACTGAAACGGGGACTGCGTTTTCCTCCCAGAACGTCCTTCTCCCGCAGACAACTGAGGCCGTACCCCAGTCGCCTGCGGGACAACGCAGTCCTCGTGGGAGAAGTAAGTCCCCGATCAGGGACGGCGCGGTGGCATCTGGCCCGGTGGCCCCGGCACTGCTCGCAGCCCGGAGGCCTACTGACGCGGCCCCGCAGACTCGGGCTTGGGACGGGCTCGCTCGGCACCCGGCGTGGTGCGCGCCGTCAGACGCTCGACGCCATCCCGCGCCCTTGCCGCGTCCCAGTGCCAACCGGCGAAGCGGCGAGCCTCAACGAGCGAGCGGACCCAGGCCACCGGCTCCTCGCCGCGCTGAGCCCCCACCGCCAGATAGTGGCGCAGCAGGCCAGCAGCGGCCAGGGCATCGTCGAGCGCGTTGTGGTGGCGGCCGATCTCCACCCCGGCCACCTCGCAGCAGGTGGTCAGCCGGCGCGACGGCGTCGTCATGAAATGGCGCGCCCACTCCATCGTGCACACCCGCGGCACCCGCGCGCCCCGGTCAAGCAGCCCCCGCGTCCCCAGCGCCTGGGTGAGGAAACCGACGTCGAAGCGGGCATTGTGGGCCACCACCGCCCGCCCGGCCAGGTTGGCCACCAGCAGGTCGGCGACGTCGTCGAAGCCGGGCGCCCCAATGAGATCCTCGGCGACGAGACCGTGGATATGGGTGGGGCCGACGTCCACGCACGCACCGGGGTCGATGAGCGTGGACCAGCTGCGCTCGACGCGCCCGGCGGCGTCGGTGAGCACGAGCGCGACCTCCAGGATCGAGTCCGTCGTGGGGGACAGGCCGGTGGTCTCCAGATCGACGACGGCGTAGCCGACACCGGCGGCCTCGGCCAGCTCAGCGGGTGTGGGAGCGGCGGCCGCCTGGCCGGGGGCCATGGGGGAGCGGCGGGGGCGCAACGGGCCGCGGTCGGCGGGCGGGCGGTGGTAGAAGGGCATCGCTCTGATCCTCTCGCGAGCCGGCAGGTTTCGCCGACTCACGGCGCGCCGGGGCGCTGACCGGGGTGGTCCGGGCTGGCTCCGGGAGCTTCAGCAGGCCGGCGCTCGCGGCCGTGCCAGACGGCTCGCAGACGGAAGCGGGGGTCTGGTCCTCGTGGCGTAAGGTACGGTCGCGGGGGCGCTCGGCCTGCCGCGTCGAGAGCCGGTCCAGGTGAGGAGGAGCGATGACCATCCCGGACACCCCTCAGGCGCCGGCTCCTGCTCTGTCGGCGCTGGCCGCCTTCCCCTTCCCGACCGCCCTCGTCGTGACCGGCAGGTCCGCCGCCGGCGACGGCGTGCTCTTCGAGGCCGGGGACATTGACGAGATCTTCCCTTTCGCCTCGGTGACTAAGCCGATTGTCGCCTGGGCGGCCCTGGTCGCCGTCGATCGGGGACTGCTGGACCTGGAGGCTCCCGCTGGTTCTCCCGCGCCCGACGGCGCGACCATCGAGAACCTGCTGTCCCACTCCTCGGGGATCGCGGCCGACTCCGACGAGCGCCTGGCGGCCCCGGGCACGCGCCGCATCTACTCCAACCGCGGCATCGAGATCCTGGGTGAGCGCCTCGAGGAGGCCACCGGCACGCCCCTGGAGACCTGGGTGGAGACCACGGTGCTCGAGCCCCTGGGGATGGCCAGCGTCCTCATCCCCGGCTCGCCCGCCCACTCCGGGGAGGGCAGCGCCCGCGACCTGTCCCTGTTCGCCCGCGAGCTGGCCGCGCCCAGGCTCGTCTCGCCCGCCCTCGCGCAGCGCGCCCGCACTCCGGTCCTGCCCGGCCTCGACGGCGTCCTACCCGGCTATGGGCGACAGACCCCCAACCCCTTCGGCCTGGGGGTGGAGGTGCGCGGAGCCAAGTCCCCGCACTGGACCGGGACCGGCAACAGTGAGCAGACCTTCGGGCACTTCGGCCAGTCGGGCTCCTTCATCTGGGTGGATCCGGTCGCCGAGCGCCAGGCCGTCTTCCTGGGGGCCAAGCCCTTCGGGGCGGTTCACCGGCGGACCTGGCCCGAGCTCGGCGACCAAATCCTGGCCTTGTAGGGGACTGCGGACGAAGGACGCCCGGTGTCCGTCCGCCCGGGCAATACTCGGCCGGGCAATACTCGGCCGGGCCGCTTGAGGTGACGCCGCTGGCCCGTTGCCGCGTGAGGGGCGTCCCTTGGGCCTTTGGTGTGATATCTGGCTCTCCAGGGTGACTTGTTCTGCTGGCGCACACGTGCTTAGTTCTGCTTGATGGGGAGAGTTGAGTTCCCGAGGTCGCGGACTGAAGCGGTCAGCCTGTCGGTGCTCACCTGCACCTCCGCGCGGCAGACGATCCGGTGGTCCCTGGACTGGCGAGTCACCCGAATGTTGCGGTCGACCGACCGGCCGGAGAAGTCCTCGTACTTCTTGCCACAGTCGACCTCCTCCGGCGCGTCGTAGAACTCCTCGGAGGCGTGGTCGGCGTCGCAAGAGGTCGCCTGCCCCTGACGGTTGAAGCACCGACGGAACTCGCCGCCGTCCTTGTAGCCGTTGTGGTCGTTGTCGGATGCCCAGATGTCCTTGAGTGACACGTGCGGCATTCCCGACGGCCTCTCGACGACGCACCGGTCCTCCGTGTTCTCAAGGGGTTTGACGTCGATGTTTGAGGCGAGGAGGTCAATGCCGGGCATGCCGCCCATGTGGAGGATGAGCGCACTCGTATCGCAGGAGAATCCGTCCGGTTTGGCGAACACCTCCCGCGAGTGCGGCGAGTCGCACGGCGTCGGAGTGTCTCCGTCGTAGCAGCCCGACACCGGTGAACCTGTTTGCGTGGAGCTCTCGTTGGCTGCAGCGGAGTGAGGCTCTATGGCGGGTGAGGTCGAGGGAGACTCGGAGGAAGGGGACTGGAGGGGGCCAGGCGAGGGCTGCTCGGCCTGCTGGGAGTACGTCAGCCAGGTGGTAGCCAGTGATGCGATTCCGATCGTCGCGGTGACCGCAAGGCTTGCTATGCCGACCGTCACGCCTCGTTTGCTGTCTTTTGCTTGCTCGACAGTGGCGGCCCTGGACTCCTGTTCCGTGACGATACGCGGTTTATCTGACGTGTTGTCGGTTTTGGAACGGAAGACCTTCATTCCGCCGCCTCCTGCTATTCCAGCCTCATATCGAACATGACGGCAGTGAGGGAGCTGGAGCCGTTGTACTTGAATCCGTCGCGATTTAATGGAATGAGATCGATCTTGAGTGCATTGACTTTGGTGACATCAATCTCAAGGGGCTTGATCTCATTGAAAGGGATATCGACAAACTGATCACTCTTCCCGTCCTTGTACACCTCAACTCTGAGGGTGAGGTCGGAGGATGCTGAATTATTGTCCTGTCCGGCATTGAAGGTGAGCTTGCGGAACCGGTTCTCCAGTCGAAGCTCGGCCTCAACGCCATCGCTGTCCCTTAAACGTGCACCAATCCCCTTCTTCTTGCTGGTCGTGGCCACGTTGTAGAGATCTTCTTTCAGGATGAATGGTGGGTTGAACAGGTCAGCTCGTGTGAGGTCGCGTCCCTGGGTGTTGGTGAGGCTTCCGCCCCCGGCCGGCGGGGTGGAGGGTGTCACGTCGTCAGTGCCGTGCGTGGGTGGCGTCGACGGATCGCCCGCTGTGGGTGTGGCCGTTGCCGAAGGGGAGCTGGTGGGTGTCGGAGTCTCGGTCGGGGATGGGGAGGAGGGGCCTCCGGTCTGCGGGGCTGGTGGTGGCTGTGTGCTGGGTTCAGAGGCGGCTCGCTGTTTCGAGCACGCCGCCAATGTCATGGCGGTCAGTGAGGAGAGGGTGAGGGCCGTACGTCGACTGACCGGCTTGAGCACATATTTCATACGGACATCATATGTCTGATATGTCGAGGTTCCGACGGGCGTGAAGTGTCATTTCTATACAAATATTCCCGGGACAATCTGGCTGGATTCTTGATTGTCTTCCATGGGTCAGACCGGTAAACCCGCGGCGTCAGCGAGCGGGTTGCGTGTCCGCCCCCAGCCGCTTCTCCCACCTGGCTTTCCGGGCCGCGGCCCTCGGCCTCAGCTGACCTCAACGATGACGGGGACGTGGTCGGAGGCGCCCTTGCCCTTGCGCTCGTCGCGGTCGATGGCGGCGCCGGTGACGCGACCCGCCAGGGCCGGTGAGGCGTAGACGAAGTCGATGCGCATGCCCTCGTTCCTCGGGAAGCGCAGCTTCTGGTAGTCCCAGTACGTGTAGTTGGTGACCCGCTCGCGCGTGACCTCACTCAAGCCCGCCTCGGCGAAGGCGGCGAAGGCCTCACGCTCCGGTAAGGAGACGTGGGTGGCGCCCTCGAAGACGCTCATGTCCCACACGTCCTCGTCCCTGGGCGCCACGTTCCAGTCGCCCACCAGCGCCAGCGGCAGGTCGGGCTCGGCCTCGAGCCAGGCGGCGACGTCGTCACGCAGCACCCGCAGCCAGTCGAGCTTGTACGTGTAGTGTGGGTGGGTGAGCTCGCGGCCGTTGGGCACATACAGGCTCCACAGGCGCACCGGCCTCGCATCCGAGGCCGCACCCACCGTCGCCCCCAGCGCCCGGGCCTCGACGACCGGCTCGGCCTCGGGCTTAGCCGCCCAGGCGGGTTGGCCAGGGAAGGAGGTGGTGACGTCGTCGAGGCCCACGCGCGAGGCGATCGCCACCCCGTTCCACTGGTTGAGGCCGTGGATGGCCAGCTCGTAGCCGGCCGCCTCGAAGGGCTCGACCGGGAACTGGTCGGGGCGGCACTTGATCTCCTGCATCGCCAGAGCGTCAATGTCCTCGCGCTCCAGGAAGGCCAGGACGCGGTCGACACGGGTGCGGATGGAGTTGACGTTCCAGGTGGCCAGGCGCATGGCAGCAGGGTAACCGGCGGCAGGGCGGGTTCCCATTGATCGCTCAGTAAGCGTCCTTAATCTGCCGCCATGGGAACAGCACTTGTCACCGGGGCCACGAGCGGCCTCGGCCTGGAGTTCGCCTGGCAGCTCGCCCAGGCCCGTCATGATCTCGTCCTCGTGGCGCGCACCCCTGAGCGCCTGCGGAAGGTGGCCGAGGAGGTGCGGCAGTTCGCAGGCGTCCAGGTGGAGACTCTGCAGGCCGACCTGTCCGAGCGCGATGAGCTCGAGCGCGTCGCCGAGCGCCTGCGGGACAAGAGCAAGCCCGTGGGGCTCCTGGTCAACAACGCCGGCTTCGGGCTGGGGCAGCAGTTCGTCGAGGGAGACCTGGCCCGCGAGGAGCAGGCCCTCGACGTCATGGTCCGGGCGGTCATGGTGGCCTCCCACGCGGCGGCCGGCGCCATGGTGGAGCGCGGACGCGGTGCCATTCTCAACGTCTCCTCTGTTGCCGCGCACAATGTCGTAGGTACCTACGCGGCCCACAAGGCCTGGGTGCTGCGGTTCACTGAGGCACTGGCCGTCGAGCTCGCCGGCACCGGGGTGAGCGCCACGGCGCTGTGCCCGGGGCTGGTCCACACCGGCTTCCACGCCACGGCCGGCATCGATGAGACCCAGTGGAAGGCGCCACTGTGGCTGGACGCCGAGCGCGTGGTCAGTGACGGACTCGCTGCGGTGCGCCGCGGCCAGGTCATCTGCACCCCGAGCCTGCGCTACCGCAGCGCCAACGCCATACTGCGACTGGCACCCCGCTGGCTCGTGCGCCGAATGGCCAGTGAACCTGAGCGCTCCGGTCGAGGGCACGACTGAGGTCGTGGAGGCTCACTGACGGCGCAAAGTGTCACAGATGGCGACTATTCGGGGGCTATTCGCATTACTGCCGACCTTCCCGAGGCGCTGACCAGCACAGATGCGGCGAGGTCGGCGGAGACTGCCTCTAAAAGTCGCCGATCGTGACAGATCCGGGCGCGAGAGCCGGCTTGCGGTCCGATCCCACCGCGGAATCGCCCAGGGCTGAGTGCTCCCGCTGGCCAGGGGAGCCGTGACCTGCAACCATCACACCATGGCTTCCATTACCTTCCACGGAAACCCCGTCAGCACTGTCGGCGAGCTGCCCGCTGTGGGCTCGGCCGCACCCGCCTTCGACCTCGTGGGCGCCGACCTCGCCCCGGTCACCAGCCAGTCCCTGGCCGGCCGCCGCGTGGTCCTCAACATCTTCCCCTCGGTGGACACCGGGGTGTGCGCCGCCTCTGTACGCCAGTTCAACAAGTTGGCCTCCGAGCTGGACAACACGACCGTGGTCTGCGTCTCCGCCGACCTGCCCTTCGCCGGCTCCCGCTTCTGCGGCGCCGAGGGTCTCACCAACGTGGTCACCGGCTCGACCTTCCGCTCCACCTTCGGCGCCGACTACGGCGTCACCCTGGCCGACGGCCCGCTGGCCGGTCTGCTGTCGCGCGCTGTCGTGGTCCTCGACGAGTCCGGCAAGGTCGTCTACACCGAGCAGGTCCCCGAGGTCGGTCAGGAGCCCGACTACGACGCCGCCGTGGCCGCCCTGTCCTGACTCCTTCTTCCGCTGAGCCCCCAGGAGCCCGCCCCATCCGCGCCGCGCGGATGGGGCGGGCTCCTGCCGCGGCGGGTGTCTACCCGTCGCACGGCCCCCGAATCCCACTACCATCGGAGCCGTGAGCACCAACGACTCCCACATCACCCGCCTGGCCGAGCTCGTCAACGAGCTGTCCGTCGTCCGCGGCAAGGTCACCCTCGCCTCCGGCCTCGAGTCCGACTTCTACGTGGACATGCGCCGCGCCACCCTCCACCACGAGGCCGCCCCCCTCATCGGCCACGTCATGCTCGACCTCCTCGAGGAGGCGGGCCTGGGCACCGACGAGATCGACGCGGTCGGCGGCCTGACCATGGGGGCCGACCCCGTGGCCGCCGCCATGCTGCACGCCGCGGCCTCGCGCGGCCTGGACCTGGACGCCTTCGTCGTGCGCAAGGCCGCCAAGGACCATGGCATGCGCCGCCGCATCGAGGGGCCCGACGTCGCCGGGCGCCGTGTGGTGGTCCTGGAGGACACCTCCACCACCGGCGGCTCGCCCCTGGAGGCCGTCGAGGCCCTGCGTGAGGCGGGCGCCGACGTGCGGGCCGTGGCCGTCATCGTGGACCGAGCCACCGGGGCACGCGAGCGCATCGAGGCTGCCGGCCTGCCCTACTACGCGGCGCTCGGTCTGGCCGACCTCGGCCTGGAGTGAGCACCCGACGGCGCCCGCGGGTGGGTGAGGCGGAGCCTGAGGCCCCTGCCGACCTGCCTGAGGGGGAGCACCTGCCCGCGGCCTCCGCCGTGGATTCTGTGCCGAGTCCGGAGGAGGACCGGCCGGCCGACGTCCGTCAGGTCGGCGTCGGTCCCTGGCCCGGCGGCCCCGGGGCATGGCCCTCCGACCCCCGCTACGATCGCGGGCTGCTCGCCGCCGGTGACCGGCGCAATGTCGTTGACCGCTACCGTTACTGGACCGTCGTGGCGATCCGCGCCGACCTGGCCGCCCGCGCCCACCGGCTGCACATCGCCATCGAGAACGTCAGCCAAGACCTCAACATCGGCTCCATCGTGCGCAGCGCCAACGCCTTCAACGTGGCCGGCGTCCACATCATCGGCCGACGCCGCTGGAACAAGCGCGGCGCCATGGTCACCAACCGTTACCTGGACGTGCGCCACCACCCCGAGCCCGGCGAGCTGCTCGCCTGGGCGCGGGCCGAGGGCTACGAGGTCGTCGGCATCGATAACGGCCCCGGGGCCCAGCCTCTGGAGTCCGCCGATCTTCCCGAGCGCTGCCTCATGGTCTTCGGCTCCGAGGGTGAGGGCATCAGCGCCGAGCTGAGCGCCGGCTGCTCCCGCCTGCTGCGCATCGGCCAGTACGGCTCCACCCGCTCCATCAACGTGGCGGCCGCCGCGGCCGTGGCCATGCACACCTGGATCCTCCAGCACGCGGGGCCGGCGCCCGACTGACTCCGGGGGCCGTTGCGGCCCGCTGCGACGGCCCGCCTCATGGACAGCGGGAAAACCACCCCTGAACAGGGCATGGCGCCCGACCGCTGCCCGACCTGGGACCATGATCCGGTTCACTCGGCCTCGAATTCGTGGAACAATCGGCCCCGAACCACTGACTCACACAGACAATCAGGAGGCACCCAGTGGCCATTGCAACCCCGGAGTCCTACGCCGACATGCTTGACCGCGCGAAGGCCGGCAAGTATGCCATCCCCGCGATCAACGTCACCTCATCGCAGACGCTCTCCGCCGCCCTCCAGGGCTTCACCGAGGCCGAGTCCGACGGCATCGTCCAGGTCTCCAACGGGGGCGCCGCCTACTGGTCCGGCTCCTCCCGCGCCGACAGGGTCAAGGGCTCCCTGGCCATGTCCGCCTACGCCTACACGATCGCCGACCTGTACCCGATCACCTTCGCGCTGCACACGGACCACTGCCCGCGCAAGCTGGTCGACACCTGGCTCAGGCCGCTGCTCGAGATCGAGATCGAGCAGGCCAAGCGCGGCGAGCCCACCGCCTTCCAGTCCCACATGTGGGACGGCTCCGCCGAGACCCTCGACGACAACATCAAGCTCGCCGTCGAGCTGCTGGCCATGAGCAAGAAGGCCAACACCATCCTGGAGATCGAGATCGGCGCCGTCGGCGGCGAGGAGGACGGCATCAAGGGCGAGGAGAACGCCAGCCTCTACACCACAGCCGATGACGCCTGGGCCGCCGTCGAGGCCCTGGGCCTGGGCGAGAACGGCCGCTACACCACGGCGCTGACCTTCGGCAACGTGCACGGCGCCTACAAGCCCGGCCACGTCAAGCTCCGCCCCGAGCTCCTGGGCGAGATCCAGGCCGACGTCGCCAAGCGCCTGGGCGACCGCCTGGCCACCAAGGTCGGGGACAAGAAGACCCCCTTCGACCTGGTCATGCACGGCGGCTCCGGCTCCACCGCCGAGGAGATCGCCACGGCGGTGCGCAACGGCGTCATCAAGATGAACGTGGACACCGACACCCAGTACGCCTTCACGCGCCCGGTGGCGGACCACATGTTCAAGAACTACGACGGCGTGCTCAAGATCGACGGCGAGGTCGGCTCCAAGAAGGCCTACGACCCGCGCGCCTGGGGCAAGGCCGCCGAGAAGGGCATGGCCGCCCGCGTCGTCGAGGCCTGCGAGCGCCTCGGCTCCGTCGGCTCCGCCCGCAAGTGAGTCCTCACCCCGTACGGGGGTGAGCGGCGACTGATCGCTGCGCGTGGCCCCGGCACCCTTGTGGTGCCGGGGCCACGTCCTGTTCGCGCAGGGGGTGGTGGGGGTGGTGGAGAGGCTCCCGACGGCGAACTGATCGATCGGTTGCATTCTTGCAAAGGGGGATAAGCGATGATGGTGTCTCCTGGAGGGGAGGTGGGATCTGCGACCTGCCGGGGTGAACGGCCTGTCGAACGAAAGATGTTCAACTGAGACCCAGGCCACTGATTGCAAACCTTGCAGCAATGCGGGCGGAAATGTGCCATGATAGGTCGTCGCCGTTGAGCCGACGGGTCCGCCGCCGGCGACACGGCAGTCGCACCTTGCGGACGCCTCTGTCCGCGCCTGTCCCATGCGTCCAAAGGAGGACCCCAATGCGACTCATCTCCCGCCGCTCCGTGCTCGGTGGAACTGCTGCGATCGCGGTCGCCGCGACCCTGGCGGCCTGCTCGAAGGGCTCGTCCGGTTCCGACGGCGCCGGAGGCGTCTACTTCCTCAACTTCAAGCCCGAGTCGGAGCAGGCGTTCAAGGACATTGCGGCCGCTTACACCAAGAAGACCGGTGTGAACGTCAAGGTCGTCACCGCTGCTTCGGGCACCTATGAGCAGACCCTGAAGTCCGAGGTCGCCAAGTCCAACCCGCCCACGCTGTTCAACCTCAACGGCCCCGTGGGCTACGGCAACTGGAAGGACTACGCCTCCGACCTGTCCGACGCCGACTTCACCAAGCAGCTGACGGATGAGTCCATGGCCCTCAAGGGTGACGAGAGCAAGGTCGTGGGCGTCCCGTTGGCCATCGAGGGCTACGGCATCATCTACAACGCCGCCATCCTCAAGAAGTACTTCGGCATGGAGGGCGCCAAGGCCACCTCCGTCGACGAGATCAAGGGCTTCGACAAGCTCAAGGAGGTCGTCGAGGACATGCAGTCCAAGAAGGCCGACCTTGGCATCGAGGGCGTCTTCGCCGCGACCTCGCTGTCCCCTGGTGAGGACTGGCGCTGGCAGACCCACCTGGCCAACTACCCCGTCTACTACGAGTACCGCGACGCCAAGGTCGACGACCTCGACGAGGTCAAGCTGACCTACTCGGAGAACTACAAGCAGATCTTCGACCTCTACCTCAACAACTCCACGATCAAGCCCACCGAGGCCAGTGCCAAGACGGTCACCGACTCCATGGCCGACTTCGCCCTGGGCAAGGCCGCCATGGTTCAGAACGGCAACTGGGGCTGGTCGCAGATCTCCGAGGTCTCGGGCAACACGGTCAAGGCCGAGGACGTCCACTTCATGCCGATCTACGTCGGCGTCTCCGGCGAGGACAAGTCCAACATCGCCATCGGCACCGAGAATTACCTGACGATCAACTCCCAGGCCGCCGAGGGCGACCAGAAGGCCACCAAGGACTTCCTCACCTGGCTGTTCACCGACGCTGAGGGTGCCAAGCTCGCCGCTGAGAGGCTCAGCATCATTGCGCCCTACAAGGCCTACGCCGAGCTGGCCCCCTCCGACCCGCTGGGCAAGGAGGTCGCTGCGGCCATCACCAACAAGGACCTCACGCCCGTCAAGTGGGTCTTCCCGACCTTCCCGAGCCAGGACTTCAAGGACCAGCTCGGCCAGCACCTGGCGCAGTACGCCTCCGGCAGCGAGGACTGGGCGAAGGTCAAGGACTTCTTCGTGACCACCTGGGCCTCCGAGAAGAAGGCCTCCAAGGAGGGCTGACAACCAGGAGTCGCCCGAGCCCACCGCTGAGCGCGCTGCTCCAGCGGGTATCGCGACGGCGACTCATCTCCCCATCCCCTCTCCTGCCGGGGCGGCACGTTCGAGCCGTTCGTCTCGCGCGCTGCCGCCCCGGTGGGAGCTCTCTGGTACCCGGCCAGTTCGTCGGGTGCCGGTCGCACCACGAGGCAGATATGACCAAGGCACTGAAAAAGTTCTTCCCAGTTTTTGCAGGGCCAACCCTGTTGGCCTTCATGATCGCGTTCATCGTCCCCTTCTTCATGGGGCTCTATCTCTCCTTCACCAAGTTCAGCACCCTCACCAATGCGCGGTTCGTGGGCACTGACAACTACGCCAGGGCACTGGGGGAGCGCAGCGACTTCCCGCATGCTCTCCTCTTCACTGCCGTTGTCTCGGTCATCTCGATCATCACGGTGAACCTGGGAGCCTTCGCCCTGGCCTACTTCCTGACCCGCAAGCTGCGCGGCACCAACTTCTTCCGTGCCGTGTTCTTCATGCCCAACCTCATTGGCGGCATCGTCCTGGGCTACACCTGGCAGGTGATGCTCAACGCGATTCTCCAGCGCTGGGGACAGACGATCGTCAACGACTGGCGACTGGGGCTGGCCGGACTGGTCATGCTCGTCAACTGGCAGCTCATGGGCTACATGATGGTCATCTACATCGCCGGTCTGCAGAACGTGCCGCCCGAGCTCATCGAGGCCTCGCAGATCGACGGCGCCGGCAGGTGGCAGACCCTGCGCAACGTGACGCTGCCGATGATCATGCCCTCGATCACCATCTGCCTGTTCCTCACCCTGGCCAACACCTTCAAGATGTACGACCAGAACCTCGCCCTGACCAACGGTGCGCCCGCTAAGCAGACTCAGATGGCCGCGCTCAGCATCGTCAACACGATGTACAAGAAGATCGGCCAGGAGGGCGTCGCCCAGGCCGAGGCCGTCATCTTCTTCCTCATCGTCGCCGCCATCGCGCTCATCCAGCTGAGCGCCACTCGTTCCAAGGAGGTCGACGCGTGAGCACCGCCGTCAAGACTCAGTCCCCCGGATCCGCCGCCCCTGCCCGTCAGGGCGGTCAGAAGGCCGCTCCGCAGACAACGGGGCAGAAGACACTCGTGGGTCTACTGGCCGTCCTGGCCTTCGTGTGGGTCATTCCACTGGCCTTCATCGTCATCAACTCCTTCAAGGGCAAGTTCTACATCTCCGACAGCCCCTTCGCCCTGCCGACCGCGAAGACCTTCGCCGGCCTGGACAACTACGCCACCGGCCTGGCCCTGTCGGGCTTCGCCAGCGCCATGGGCTGGTCGCTGTTCATCACCGTGGGCTCCGTCGTCGTCATCGTGTTCCTCACGGCGATGACCGCCTACTACATCACCCGCATCAAGACGTGGTGGACCTCCATGATCTACTACGCCTTCGCCTTCTCCATGATCGCCCCCTTCCAGATGGTCATGTTCCCCACCGTCAAGGTGGCCGACCAGCTCGGCCTGGCCACACCCTGGGGCATGATCGTCCTCTACCTCGGTTTCGGTGGTGGGCTGTCGGTGTTCCTGTTCGCCGGCTTCATCAAGTCGATCCCCATGGAGATCGAGGAGGCCGCCTACATGGATGGCTGCTCCCCGCTGCAGACCTACTTCAAGGTGGTCATGCCACTGCTCAAGCCGACGGCGGTCACGGTGGCGATCCTCAACGCCATGTGGGTGTGGAACGACTTCCTCCTGCCCAACCTCGTGATCGGCCAGGACGAGCGCTACAAGACGGTCCCGATCGTCATCCAGTCTCTTGTCGGCTCCAACGGCAACCGGGACATGGGCGCCCAGATGGCCATGCTCGTCTTCGCCATCGTCCCGATCGTCGCCTTCTACCTCTTCGGTCAGAAGCACATCATCGAGGGCGTGGCCGCGGGAGCGGTCAAAGGCTGATGCCCGCATACGAGTCCTGATACGGGCGGTTCTTGAGGCCCCACTGACGGCCTTGAGAACCGCCCGTATCATGTCCACCTGTTACTGCTCGAGTCCGCATGAAGGAGCTCCCGTGGCGCTGTTCCCCGGCCCCGACAGCCCGACCTACCGGGCCTGGTCCGCAGCGGCGGACATCGTCATCCTCAACGTCCTCACCCTGGCCGGCTGCCTGCCGGTGGTGACAGCGGGAGCCTCCTTGACCGCCTGCGCCCGCGTGGCCGGTGAGATGGCGGCCGATGACGACCCGGCGGTCATGAGCACCTGGTGGCGCTCCTTCCGTCTCAACCTGCGCCAGTCCCTGGCCTGGTGGTTGCCAGTGCTCGTCCTGGTGGCCCTGAGCGCCTGGGAGTACCTGCTCCTGTCCGACTCCTCCCTGGGGGAACGGAACGGTGGAACGAGCGGTGCGCTGTCCGGGCTGGTACTGGCCGGGGGAGTGCTCCTGGCTGCGATCATCATCTGGCTGCTGCCGCTGGCCGCCTTCTTCGACGCTCCGGTCGGCCGGCACCTGTCCAATGCGCTTCGTCTCGCGGTGGGCCGTCTGGGAATCACGGTGATTGCTCTGGTGATCGTGGCGGCGCCGATCATCGTCTTCTGGGGGCTGCCGGCCTCGCGGGCCGCGGTCGCGTGGTTCATGGTTCTGATCGGGCCGGCTTTCCAGACCTACCTCATCGCCCTACTGCAGCGTTCCACCATGGCGGCGCTTCGCGGTGCTTCGACGTCGGAGTCCTCAATGATGCGAACGCGCTCTCGGTGAGTGCGGCGTCACCACGCAGCGTCATGGCCCCGGAATCGACTGATTCCGGGGCCATGCGTCTCGGGGGCTCTTTAGAACCCCTGGCCGGGCTGGCCCGGCTGGTTGTTGTAGGGCTGCTGGAAGGGCTCGGTGTAGCCGGGCTGGTAGGGCTGCTGCCCTGGTTGGTAGGGCTGCGGCGTCGGCTGGCCCTGCTGGTAGGGCTCGGTGTAGCCGGGCTGGTAGGGCTGCTGGCCCGGCTGTCCCTGCTGGTAGGGCTGCGCGGCTGGGTCGGTGTAGCCCGGCTGGTAGGGCTGCTGGCCCGGCTGTCCCTGCTGGTAGGGCTGAGTAGCGGGCTCGGCATAACCGGGCTGGTAGGGCTGCTGCATCGGCTGGCCGGGAAATGCCTGGTTGGGGTCGTAGACCTGAGCCGGAGCCGCGTAAGGATTGAACTGGGACTGCTTCTTCTTCCTCTGGCTCATGACGATCGCGGCCACAACGCCGCCCACGATGGCCACGGCAAGCGTGCCGACAAGCACCCAGACCCACACGGGAATGGAGCTGCTGTCCTCCTCTCCCGCAGCGTCCTGTGAGCTGCCGGTCGCTGCGCTCTTGGCGGGCTTGTCCTTCCCCTTGACCTCATGCTGATCGTTGTCGTTGAAGGAGACCTTGGTGCCCTCGACCGTGCCGCCGTCGGCCTCGGTGACCTTACCCGGGAAAGTGACTGACTGGGCGACGTCGACGGAGACATCGGAGGGGAGGTCGTCGAAGTTCAGCGTCTGAACGATGAACTCATCGCCCTCGTGCTTGACGTTCTGCGAGGATGAGGTGATGGGGCCGGTCCCCTCAATCGTGCACGTACGGGTGCCGTTTTCAGACTTGAACTTCACCTTGAGGTCCTTGATGCTCGAGTTGCTTGAATCGGGCGAGGCCTTATCGCACGCGCTCTTGCTGAGCACCGGATCGGGTTCACTCTCAGACATCGTGAGCTTCACGGAGAACGTGTCTTTGTCCTTGATGACGATGTCACTGGAAATGCTGAAGCTCACACCCTCATCAGCCGTGGGGAGGGCGTACCCCGGGGCGCAGGCCAGGGCCAGGACGGCGGATACGGTCAGGACGAGGAGGCTCGCCAGCACAGGGCGCTGTGTGGAACTACGGCGGACGGTGACTTGAGGCATGCCCCCACCGTATCGTCTCCTCGTTCCGTTGGTGGGGGAGCACTGGTGGGAACCTCTCCACCCGGCTCCGGTAGGCTAGAGAACGGTGTGTCCACCGGCACGCCGTCACTGAAGTCAGGGAGCAGCCATGCCAGCCGTTGTCGTCGTCGGGACCCAGTGGGGAGACGAGGGAAAGGGCAAGGCGACTGACCAGCTCGGTCAGGACGTCGACTACGTCGTGAAGTTCAACGGCGGCAACAACGCCGGACACACCGTCGTCATCGACGGCGAGAAGTTCGCCTTCCACCTCCTGCCGGCCGGTGTCCTCACCCCCGGGGTCACGCCCATCATCGGTAACGGCGTCGTCGTCGACCTGGAGGTCCTCTTCAACGAGATCGCTGAGATCACCTCTCGCGGCAAGGACGCCTCCAGTCTCCTCATCAGCGCCAACGCTCACATCATCCCCTCCTACAACCGGGTTCTGGACCGCACCACCGAGCGCTTCCTGGGCTCGCGTCACCTGGGCACCACCGGCCGCGGGATCGGACCGACGTACGCGGACAAGATGAACCGCGTGGGCATCCGCGTCCAGGACCTCTTCGACGAGTCGATCCTGCGTCAGAAGGTGCGCTCCGCCCTGGACCAGAAGAACAGCCTCTTCCTCAAGGTCTTCAACCGGGCCGCCATCGATGCCGACACCGTTGCCGACGAGCTGCTGTCCTACGCGGATCGGGTCCGGCCCATGGTCGTCGACTGCTCCCTGGTGCTCAACAGCGCTCTGGACAAGGGCAAGACCGTCCTGTTCGAGGCCGGCCAGGCCACGATGCTCGACATCGACCACGGCACCTACCCCTTCGTCACCTCCTCCAACCCCACTGCCGGCGGCGCCTGCACCGGCACCGGCGTGGGGCCCACCCGGATCGACTCGGTCGTCGGCGTGGTCAAGGCCTACACGACCCGCGTGGGGGAGGGACCCTTCCCCACCGAGCTGCTTGATGACACGGGGGAGCATCTTCGCACCGAGGGTGGCGAGTACGGGGTCACCACCGGCAGGCCCCGCCGCTGCGGCTGGCACGACGCCGTCGTCACCCGCTACGCGGCACGCGTCAACGGGCTGACCGACCTGGTGATGACCAAGCTCGACGTCCTCACCGGGCACGAGACCATTCCGGTGTGCGTCGCCTACGACATTGACGGCACCGTCACTCAGGAGATGCCGCTGACCCAGTCCGACTTCCACCATGCCGCCCCCGTCTACGAGGAGCTGCCAGGCTGGAGCGAGGACATCAGCGAGGTCCGCAGCTTCGCCGACCTGCCTCAGGCGGCCCAGGACTACGTGCTGCGCATTGAGGAGCTGGCCCGCTGCCGCATCTCCGCCATCGGCGTCGGGCCGGGGCGCGAGGCCACGATCTCCCGTCACTCGCTGATCCGGTGATGTGAGGCCGCAGCGTCAGCGATAGCGGCTACTCGACGGCGCCGCGCCCAGGACGTGGCGTAGAGACCCTCCGGGAGAGTGCCGACCGTGGGCGGGCCGCGGTACTGCCAGCATGATGACCATTGTGATGTGTGCTGGGCAGCCCAGAAGTGATGTCCCTTTCCAGGTCCGATTCTTCTCCAATTTCCTCGTCGTGGGCTGCGTCGATCCGGTCGTACCTTCAGGGAGTCATCATGCGAGCGGAATGATGCCTACCCGGGTCTGAACCTCAGTAGCCGCCGTAACCGTTGTGGTTCGGTGGAAGATGCGGTGCGGAGGTCGGTCCTTGAGAGTACGGCGGCTGGTACTGCTGGGGAGCAGGCGAATAGCCGGGCTGGGCGGGGGGTGGACCTGCCTGTGCTTGAGAGGGGAAGGCGACTGGCTGGGAAGCGGGGATGGGACCGCTTGCTTGAATCGACTGCTGCCCCAGCGCATCCAGGTACTTCTGCTCCCGGTTCTTCTTGAGCGTGTTGCTGACGATGGCGACAACTGCTCCGACAACAGCGATCGCAATGAGTATCACGATGATGCTTGTCATCCCGCCCGATGAGTGAGACGAGGACGTCGAACTGGGGGCGGGCGTCGAACTGGGTGAGGATGCTGAGCTGGGGGCGGGCGTCGAACTGGGTGAGGATGCTGAGCTGGGGGCGGGCGTCGAACTGGACGAGGGTGTTGAGCTGGACTCAGGTTGAGATGCCGCCTGGGCGGTGTCCTTGCCGCGGACCTTGTGGTTGTCGAAGCCGGTGAACGAGACCTTGTTCTGCTCGTCGCCCTCGATCTTCCCTCCATCGGCTTCCGTTACCTTGCCGGGGAAGACGATGGTGAGAGGCGTTGAGTTGTTGTTGCTGCCGTCGGATGTGGAGTCCGGGTAAGTGTCGACGACGTATTCATCTCCGTCGTGAGATACGAGCTTGCTTTCGGATACGGTTTTAGTAAACGTGGCCTTGCAGGTCGGCGTCCCGTTCTCGTTGGTGAAGGTCAGATCGGGCTTTGCGCCATTCTGGTTAAAGTTGCTCTCGACGCAGAACTCTTTGAGGTTACTTTCTCTGGAGGCTGGTGAGGTGATCGTCATGGTGCTGCTCACCTCTTGGTCGGACTTGATGACGATCTCAGCGCTGAGCTTGTCTTCGTTCGTGAGCTTTGCAAGAGCTGCGGCGCTGCTGGGGGGCGCTGCCGCCACGAGGAGGAGTGAGGTCGTGAGACAGAGCATCCCGACGAGACTCGTGACTGGGGTGTGCCTCAAAGTGAGGTAGCGCATGTGCGGCCTTCGAATGGTGTGAGTGAGGTGACTGGAGAGCGGTGTGGAGGGCACTGTCGCTAGGTGCGAAGAGCGTTGGTGCCGCCGTCGGAGCTCAGCCCCTAGTGGAGGAGGGGGCTGGTGGGTAGCCGGGAGGGGGCGGTACAGCCCCCGGAGGCATCGTGCCGCTCGGCCCGGGCTGGTTGTAACCCTGGGCGACGAAGCCGGAAGGAGACGGGGGCACGGCGCCGGGAGCCTGCACCTGGCCAGGGGCGTAGGGCTGCGGTGGCACATAACCCGCGGTGCCGACCGCGTAGGCCTGCTGCTGCGCCTTCTTCTTGCGGTTGAGGAACCAGAAGAGGCTTCCGCCGGTCGCTCCGACCAGCACTACCCCCACGATCACCCATACCCAGGGAAAGGCGGGAGTGTCCTTGCCGCTGACGCGGTACCTTCCAGGCTTGGTGAAGGTCACCGTGCTCCCGTTGACCTTGCCACCGTCAGCATCCGTGACCTTGCCGGGGAATGTCACGGAGAACTTGTACTCAATGTCGAATCCGGAAGAAGAGGAGGGAAAGTTCCCCTTCTGGCTGTCGAGGATGTACTCGTCGCCCTTGTGCTTGATGAATCCATCGGCCTCGGAGAGGTCGATCGACTTGCCGGTGAAGGTGCAGGTGGGGAAGCCGTTGCTCTCGGAATAGGAGGCCTTCAGGTCGTCAAACGGCCCTCCGGCGTCAGAAGAGTTGCAATTCTCCTTCATTTCCCGCTTGTCGGAGGAGGACTTGCTCTTGACTTGACCTATGACGGTCATGTTGTAGGTGTCGTCCTGGTTGATGACGATCCGCACGGATAGCGAGCGGTCTGGATCGTTGTGCGCGGCGGAGGTGACGGCGTGACTTGGAGGGGTCAAGAGCGTCAAGGTCAAGAGAAATGTCAGAAAAACGAGTGCGCCCAAGGAGCGGTGTCGGGGGGCGGTTATAGCCATAGTCCTCACCCTAGCTGGTCAGTGTTGATGGGCTCTCCGCATGGGGAATGATGACGCGAAGAAAGGTGTTGTGGCCCTGGATCGTCAGATCTGAGGGCCACAACAACAGGAGGGGTAATGGGTCAGTAGGTGCCTTGGCCGGGGGCTCCGTAGCCGGGCTGCTGGCCGGGCTGTGCCTGTGGGGCGCCATAGCCCGCCTGTTGGCCGGGGGTACCGTAGCCGGGCTGTGCCTGTGGGGCGCCGTAGCCGGGCTGCTGAGCCGGGAACGCCTGGTTCGGGTCGTAGCCCTGGACGGGGGCTCCGTAAGGCGTCTGGGTCTTGTTCTTCTTGCTGCGGATGACGAAGAAAAGGGTCAGGCCACCGATGAGCGCCAGGGCACCGGCTCCAACAACGATCCAGACCCACATGGGGATGGAGCCGTCCTTGCCCTTCACGGTGTGAGACGAGCCGTCGGTGAAGGAGACCTTGTTGCCTTTGACCTCGCCGCCGTCGGCCTCAGTAACCTTGCCGGGGAAGGTCACCGACTGAGAGAAGCTGACGTTCTCACCAGCAGAGTCAGTGCCGAAATCGGGGGTCTCGACGGTGTACACACCGTCCTTGTGGGTCACCAGGCCCTTGCTGTCGGATACCTTCTCGGTTCCTTCTGCGGTGCAGATGGCGGTGTCGCCATCCTCCTTGTAGTTGACCTTCAGGTTCTTGACGTTCTTGGTGCCAGGAGTTTTGAAGGATTCGTCAGTACACGTTTTTTTCAGCGGGATCTCTTTGCTGGCGGACATCTCGAACTTGGCAGTGTACGTCTCATTGGAGTTGACCACGATGTCCATTGAGCCTTTGAAGCCGATGGAGTCGTCGTCCATGGGGGCGGCGTGCCCCGGGGTGCCGATCAGTGCGAGGGGTGCGGACAGGGTGAGCGCCGCAAGAGCTGTCAAGACGGACAGGGGCCTAGGGATGCGGTGAGCGATGGCAGGTGTCATGCCCACACAGTAGCGGGTCAGATGCCAGGTTGTAACCGGGTCGTCATGGGTATCGTTCCCCGCTCCGGGCAGACCGTTACTGGGGCTGCTCAGACGGGGGCTGGAAGTCGGTGGGACTGTGCCCTTCCTGGTAGGGCATGTGGGTGTACCCGGGTCCGGGTGACTGAGGTTCCCCCTGCCGGGCCCCGTAGGTGCTGAACACGCCTGCGCTTCCAGAGACCTGCGGTGGCGCGAAGACGCTGGTGTCCTGGCCCGGGTCGGCGTAGGGGGCGTAGCCGTCGCGAAGGTTGGTGACGGGATAGGGATGGGTCGATCCCGGCATCGGCTGCAGGGGACCCGGGGAAGACTGGTACGGGCCACCGGTATAGACCTCCGGAGGCATGATGCTGGTCGCCGCAGCACCCTGAAAGGCCTCGCCGTACGGCAGTGCCGGAGCCAGCTGCTTGGCGCGGCGAGTCCTTAGGAGGTACATCACGACGCCGATCACGATGAGGAGGACGACGGCGCAGGCCGTCGCAATCATCCACCACTGCAGGTGGAACTTGCCGTCCCCGCCCTCGGCGTGGAGGGCCTCGGGGCTCTCCATCACGTTGTCCCAGGTGACCTTGTTGTCGTCATTCCTCCCGTTGGACTTCGTCACCTTCTCGGGAAAGGTCACGGCTATCGAGATCTTCATTCCTCCCGAGGCGCTCGGGGAGGAGGGGAGGGAGTCGTCCTGACCGAGCTTGCTCAGCGCCTCGGGGGACAGGTCGAAGACGTACTTCCCGCCCTGGTGCTTGATCGTCCAGATGTCGGTCTGCAGGTTGTTGAGTGGAACCGACTTGGCTGTGACCTGGCACGCCGGTTGCCCGTTGTGGGACGTGAAGGTGTAGATCGCCTTGACTCCCTTGGGCAGGGGGGTGGACTTCTTGAGGTTCTCCTGGGTGCAGCTCTCCCGGGTGATGAGTGACAGCCCCGATGAGTCCCACATGACGTAGGTCAGGTCGGCGGTCTCGTTGTCATGGATGACGAAGTCGTAGTGAGCCCCGCATCCGGACAGCAGCAGTGCCAGGCCGGTCAGTACCGCCACGACCACGCGTCGCCTGACGGTGCGGGAGTCATGATTCATGCGTCGAGTCTAATTCGGTGCCGTGTCTACGCGGAACAGTTGGAATGCTCAGCGCCACCCTTGCGCTGCCTTGCGGGGTGCGCGACCGTTGCTGCGCCGTCGGAGGACGGCCACAGCCAGGATACCGCCGAGCAGGGCCAGCCCCGCGGTCAGCCAGATGCGGGAGCGACTCCACCACGATACGCCCTGAGAGTCCTGGGCGTAGCCCGAGGCGCTCACGCCTTTGGCCACCGTGTCCGGATCGTCCCAGGTGACCGTGGTCCCCGAGACCTTCCCCCCGCCGGACTGCGTCACCGCGCCAGGAAAGGTGACGGAGACCTTGGTGTCGACGATGCCCTTGAAGGACGCGTTGGTCGGCTGGGCTCCGCCCGGGCCGTCCGACGGCGCAGCAGAGGCCTGCGGTGCGCCCCCCTGCGCGTCACCGGGCCCGTTGGCGTCCTGGGAGGGGTCGGAGGGGAAGGGCTGGATCGTCACCTTGTAGACCTCGCCGTCGCGAACGACGATTGTGTTCGGTTCGGCCTGGGAGGCCTGGGGGACCTTGACGCCGCTGATGGTGACCTGGCAGCCGAGTCCGTCGTCGCCGGTGATGGGCTCGGCCTTGACCGTGGTGCCCGCGGGCACGCCCAGAGCGGTGGGGTCGGAGTAGGCCGAGCAGTCGGGGGCCTTTCCCTTCGGGAAGACGGTTCCGGTCGTGTCGCGCATCTCCAGGGCGACGTCGTATCTGCCCTGGGAGCTGATGGTCATGTCCATGTGGGCGGTGCAGGCCGACAGCGTCAGACAGGCGACGGTTGCCACCACGGCCGGTCGAAGGTCCCGGGGTGCCGGCGGGCGGGGCAGGGCGTGCGGCAAGGAGCTCGTGGAACTGGACGCGGAGGACGGCGCGACGGGCATGCGGGCACGCTACACGCTCGCACTGGACCTTCACTGAGGGCGGAACGCCGCCATTTCAAAGGCGGCAAAAGCCGCCATCCTCCCGAATGTGGCCGATCACATGCTGGTCCAGCCGGGGAGAAAGGTCGAGTTGGGACCTTCGGCGATGTGACCTGAGGCGCCAGGTAGGGGAGGATGGCCCTCGACCGAGCGAACCGGCAACGGCGCGCTCACCGGATCAACATACCCAAGGAAGGGACTCGCATGACTGTGTCTGAGAAGGACGTTCGCGCCGCCGCGCCGGCTAACGCCCCTGAGGATGTCATCGAATTCGTCACGCGCATCGCCGAGCTGGCCAAGCCCGAGAACGTCTACTTCACGGACGGTTCACAGGAGGAGTGGGACCGCCTCACCACCGAGATGGTGGAGTCCGGCGTGTTCACGCGCCTCAACCCCGACAAGCGCCCCAACTCCTTCCTCGCGCGCTCCCTGCCCAGCGACGTCGCCCGTGTGGAGTCCAGGACCTTCATCTGCTCCGAGAAGGAGGAGGACGCCGGCCCGACCAACAACTGGTACGACCCGGCCGAGATGAAGAAGATCCTCAACGAGAAGTTCGACGGCGCCATGCGCGGCCGGACCCTCTACGTGATCCCCTTCTCCATGGGCCCCCTGGGTGGCCCCATCTCCCAGCTCGGCATCGAGATCACCGACTCCCCCTACGTGGTGGTCAACATGCGGATCATGACCCGCATGGGTGCAGCCGCCATGGACCTCATCAATGAGGGCCGCCCCTGGGTCCCGGCCGTCCACTCCGTCGGTGCACCGCTGGCCGAGCACGAGAAGGACACCACCTGGCCCTGTAACGACGAGAAGTACATCACCCACTTCCCGGAGACCAACGAGATCTGGTCCTTCGGCTCCGGCTACGGCGGCAACGCCCTGCTGGGCAAGAAGTGCTACGCGCTGCGCATCGCCTCGACCATGGCCCGCCGCGACGGCTGGATGGCCGAGCACATGCTCATCCTGCGTCTGACCGACGAGAAGAGCGGCAAGCAGTACCACGTCACCGCCGCCTTCCCGAGCGCCTGCGGCAAGACCAACCTCGCCATGCTCCAGCCCACCATCCCGGGCTACAAGGTCGAGACCGTCGGTGACGACATCGCCTGGATGCGCCCCGGCCCCGACGGCCGCCTGCGCGCCATCAACCCCGAGGCAGGCTTCTTCGGCGTCGCCCCCGGCACCTCCTACGACACTAACCCCATGGCCATGGACACCATGAAGGCCAACACCATCTTCACCAACGTCGCCCTGACCGACGACGGTGACGTGTGGTGGGAGGGCATCGACGCCCCGATGCCGGAGCACCTCATCGACTGGCAGGGCAACGACTTCACCCCGGCCGACGCCGCCGAGGGCAAGAAGGCCGCCCACCCCAACAGCCGCTTCACCACCCCGGCCTCGCAGTGCCCGATCATCTGCCCCGACTGGGAGGCCCCCGAGGGCGTGGCCATCGACGCCATCCTCTTCGGCGGTCGCCGCGCCACCAACGTGCCGCTGGTCGCTGAGCAGTACGAGAACGCCCACGGCGTGTTCATCGGCTCCGCCGTGGCCTCCGAGGTCACCGCCGCCGCCCTGGACGCCAAGGTCGGCTCCCTGCGTCACGACCCCATGGCCATGCTGCCCTTCTGCGGCTACCACATGGCCGACTACTGGTCGCACTGGCTGGAGATGCAGGAGAAGCTGGGCGACAAGTTCCCCAAGGTCTACCAGGTCAACTGGTTCCGCAAGGACGAGAACGGCAAGTTCATCTGGCCCGGCTACGGCGACAACTCCCGCGTACTCGACTGGATCGTGCGCCGCGCCGCCGGCGAGGTCGAGGCCGTCGACGGCGTCACCGGCCGCTACCCCAAGTTCGAGGACTTCAACCTCGAGGGCCTCGATCTGGGCGAGGAGGAGTGGGCCAAGATGTACGACATCGACCCCGAGGCCTGGGCCGCCGAGATGGACGACACCGAGGAGTACTACAAGCAGTTCGGTGACAAGCTGCCCGAGGCCATCAAGGAGCAGCTCGCCAAGTTCCGTGCGCGCATTGACGAGGCCAAGAAGGCCTGATCGCCACTGAGGTCCTTCCCTGGGGAGGACTGAGGCGGGGGCTCCGACCGGTTCGCCGGTCGGAGCCCCCGCTCGTTGCTGTTGCTGCCGCCCTCACCGCCGGTTCGATGGCCGCTGCGCGCCGTGTCGACGTCGAGAACGCACTCTCAGGCTCGAGAGCTGAGAGCCGGGGCGTGTGTTGGCTCCTCATGTGTGGGACATGTGAGCGTCATGGCTTATGAGACGCTCGCTCGGGCGGGACGCCGGGGCAGGGTGACTGTCCTGGGGGCGACGATAAGCCGAGGGAAGAGGTCTGACGGCTTGTCGGTGTCCATGGTGCTGACATCACAGGCGCACCGGCGTCGCGCGCCGAAGAAGAACCGTAGGATTCCAACGATCCCCACGGGGTCTTTGGCGGCTGGCTCGTTGATGTCAGCGCTGTGGACACCGGGCCGCGCGGGAGTGAGTCCGGGGTCTTGGTGGTAGAGCCCGGCGCTGTGGCGGTGTGGAGCCACCGCCACAGCTGCCTCCGACCCTGCGTCGTCTGCCTCGCCCAGCCCCGCCACCTGGGGCCCATCACCGCGGTAATGGCGCCGAAGGTTTCCACTGGCACCCAGCCCCCGCCACCCGGGGGCCCATCACACGTCACCAACGTCATGACCTCAAACATCGAGCTCTATCCGGCGCCCGCGCGAAGGCCCGGAGGCCATGGTCCGACGCCGACCCCGCCCGCACCGAGCCGGCTCCGCCCCGCTCCTGCCCCGAGTCGGCCTACTCCACGAGGGTCGGGATCCACTGACCACAGGTTGTGCGTACTGCACGAAGGCCCCACCCACCCGCAGTACCCCCAACCCTCATCCAGTAGCACCCCACCCTCGTGCAGTGCGCCCAAACGACGCCAGCAGGCACCCGAGCAGCTGCGAGCAGCCGGGCCGGCCCCACCAGAGAAGCGAGCAGTGGCTCCCGCACACGGTCGGCCCACCCCACCAGCGTCTTGAGATGCCAAGACATTCGAAACTCCCAGAAGTCATGAGACAACACATGAGCACCGGGGCAGTCCTCGAACCCCATGGCGCGTCCACGCGGGGCGACGTCACAGACGGGATGGTGACCGGTGCCCATCGGGGAACGCGACTCGGCGCCGCGGCCGCTACTACAGTGACGAAGGGCCGATGGTGGGAACTTGGATCGCTTTCCCATCGTGCCGGCGACCTGCAGCAGCGTGGAAGGTACGGATCATGAAATGGCAGGACAACGACCTCGGCGGCGGTCGGGGGGACCTGTTCGATGAGACGCTGGGGAAGTCGATGCGGTGGTGGGCGACGGAGACGGCTGATGGGCGACTGCTCCTGCGACGCTCGGTGATGATCCGCTGCTGTGCGCTGGTGGCGCTCGTGGTGGGGGTGCCCGGCATGATCTACAACGCTCTGCCGCTGATGAGCCCCTACATCACCGACTATGAAGTCAAGGACGCCATGATCTGGGTAATCTTGTTCGGCATTCCGGTGGTCTGGGCGATCAATACCCTGCGGCGTCAGACGGTGCTGAGCAAGGACGGCATCGCCATGCGACGCCTGCTGTTCACCGAGCATCGTCCCTGGGCGTCGGTGGCCTCGAGGTTCACGCTGTCGACGCTCAATCTGGCTGAGGACTCGGCGCGCGGCGGATTCATTGAGCGGACTCGGATCGCGATCGAGAACGGCGACGACGACGATGCCATCCGGCTTCCCGGGTGCGTCATCGGGATGACGTGGGGGAGCTCGGAGGACCGCGCTTCTGCGGCTGTGGGGGACTTGCAGTACTACATCTTCGCGCGGGGGTGGAGTGTCTCGGAGGATGCTGCCGTCAGTGAGGACCCTCATCTCGTGGCGGCCCGCGGCAGGCACGGGGCGGAGAAGATGGTGCAGCGCAGCCGCCTGGTGTTCTGCACTCCGCTCTGGCGCAGAGTCAAGGAGCACCTGTGCAACGGTGGGCTCTTCCTCATCGGCATGGGGGTGCTGTTCATGGTGATGGGTGGTCAGCAGCTGTTCTTTGAGACAAAGCCGCTCAGCGGTTCGGATATCGCCTTCGCAGTGTTCTGTCTTCTGCTCGGACCGGTCACCATGGCGTATCCGCTCTACAAGATCTCCGAGTGCTTCCAGCGGGTTACCGTGGACGAACAGGGGATTCGCGTCGGAAGACGTTCGTGCGTCTGGCCGCAGTCCCGCTCCGGTCTGTTCGTCGCTGGAGACCGGATCTTCGTCGTCCACGGCAACGGGAGGCACCTGGCCCTGGATGGCGCCGGTGTCACATGGGGAAGCTTTCAGCGCAGGCAGGAGCAGCTGGTCGCCAGGTGTGAGGCGATCTGGCTCTGGGGGGTCGCCCATGGCGCCACCGGGGAGACTGGTCGTTATGTTTCCCTCGCGAATGTGGGCATGCAGGAGGAGCGAGAGATCCTCGAACGCGGGATCGGTTTAGCGGTCCCTCATCGGGGTCAGCCCGCTTGACTCTGGGCGGCCAGGGCCCGGTGGCGCCAGATCAGCAGGAAGATGGCAAGGATCCAGCAGATCGCCCCGGCGGCCAGGCCGGCGATGAGGGGCACCGTGAACTTGCTGAACGTGAAGGTGGGGCCTACGAGGATCGCGTCGGTGTCATCCAGGCCTTCGCATGAGACCCGGTAGTCTCCCGCCTTGTCGGCTTTGAATGTGAGAACCGAGCTGAAATCGCCGTCGTTGTTGGAGACATGCGTCCCGCCGCTACGGGAGGTGGGGACCTCCTTGCCGTCAGGGGAAACAACGGTGCAGCTGTTGACGGTGGCGGCGTTCGATACGTACAGGGCGCGCTCGTCATTGCTGCTCAGGCTGACCTGCTGTCCGTTAGTGATGACGTCACCACTGGTGGCGATGCTGGCGGCGACGATGGCCGACCCGATGCCCCCGATGAACAGCCCCATCACTGGGCCGATGACGAACAGGATGATCGCCATGACCAGCTTTCCGACGTGCGTCTGGCGGGGACGCTGCTGCCCGTAAGGGGGCACAGCCTGATACGGGGGCTGGTATGGCGGCTGATACGGGGGCTGATTCTGGGGAGTCGACATCGGTCCGTTTTCTGGCTGTGCTTCAACTGCCGTTGTAGCGTAGCAAGTCAGGTTTTCTGCGAAGCGGCCTATTTCCGTCCCTCAGCCGTTGGGCCCTCGACGAAGGAGACTCCGCACTCTTCGGCAGCGCGGAGCGGCGCTCGCCTTCCGATCAGAGCCGCCGAGAGCCGCAAGGCGACGCGCGCTCTCCACCCTGACCAAGGTCTCCAGGCCGGCCCGCAGCAGCTCGGTGCGCTCAGTGATGCCCGTGAGCTCCTGAGCGCTGGCAATGAGGTCATCACTGAGTGTCACGGTGGTTCGCACGATACCTCCTGCACCAGAATCGTCATTAGGTGATGCAAGTTCTAGAGCGGTTCGGATGGGATGACCAGCCCCGCCGTCGCGACCAGGGCGGCCGAACCCGCACGGTGCGCGCTTCCTGCTCACCACGTTCTGATCTTTACGCACTAGTCGGGCGGGGCCACCGGTGGGCCCGCCCGGCTGCGTCCGGGAAGCGAAGGCGCTGGGAGAAATGTGAAGGCAGAAGGAAGCACCCTCATGGCCGGACACGGCTCAGGTTACTCCGCCTGCCGGCCCTCGGCGTCCCCGTCCGCGTCGGAGGCCGCCTCCGCCGTGACCTCCGCGGGGCCCAGCAGCGCCAGGATCCGCTCGGTCTGCCACGGCAGAATCCCACCCTCACCGAAGACCAGCTCGGCCTCATCGGGGTCCTTAACGACGACGTCGGCCAGGAGCCCCAGCAGGTGCGCCAACGGCATGCGCCGCCCCTCCAGCAGGTCGAGCAGGTGCGCCAGGACCCGGTTGCTGCTGCGATCCAGGTTCGCCACCTGGTGCTCACCCACCCCTACGGGCAGGTCCCACCAGATGAGGCGGCGCTCGGCGAGGTCAATGACGAAAGGCGTCGCGTTGAACGTGGGAGAGACCAGGTCGAGGCGCTGCATGACGGTGGAGGCCTCGAAGACCTCCCCGCTCTGCGGGTCCGCGCCGCGGGCCATCGCCCCCGCCCAGCACTCGGGCACCTCGCTGAGCCGGTGGTGGGAGAAGGAATGGACCGTCATGACGACGTAGCGCCACCCCTGGTGCAGCGCCTCGGCCAGGGTGACGTCGATGAACTCGGCCGCCCCGTCGGGCGCCGAGGTGAGGTCGCCGGAGTGTACGGCCGCCGTCGAGCGCAGGTTGTAGTAGGCGATCTGCTCGGTGCGTGTGAAGTCCTCGGAGACGAAGAAGGCCGACAGGTCCAGGTCCACGCGGGTCCCTCCGCTGTCCTCGGCGGCAGGAGGACCGGCAGGCCTCGAGGCCTCGGGTGGGGCCTCGGGCAGGTCGCGCCAGTGCAGGAAGAAGCGGATCGTCTCGCCCTCGGGCAGCGGCAGTCGGGTGCCGCGCCCCGCCGTGCGCAGGCCCGGCGAGGCCGAGCGCAGACCCAGCGGGGCCGTGTAACCCTCATAAAGCCCCTGGTCGACGGCGATCCGCCCCAGGTGCGCCCGCCGGCTCAGGGCCTCCTCGACGACGCGAACCACCTCCGCGTCGACGGGGCCGGGGCGGCGGGTGGAGGGGATGAGCGTCGTCTTGGTGCCCGCGGCCGCCTTGATGGCAACGACCCGCCACGGCAGGGTGTCTGGCCCGGGGGAGGAGAAGTACTCCCACAGGCGCACCAGGACCGGAAGAGAGACCTCGGGCGCGACCCGGGCGAACTCGGCGACCACGCGCTCGCGGGCGGCGTCATCGGCGCACAGCCGCAGCAGCTGGTTGAGTCGGCGGGCGAAGACCCCGGGGCGGGTGGCCAGCAGGCGAAGGGCTCCCTCGACGTCGCGGCGCGCCAGAGCCTCTTCCAGGCGGGAGGTGAAACCCGCTTCAGCGCCCCCGGAGGCGACCTGGTGCAGTAGCGCGGCGGCTCGCGGGAAGCGGCGGGCGTAGTCGCCGGGGCGCAGGTGACGGGCCAGGCGCTTCCACCGCTCGCAGCGCCGAGCCATCTCCTCGGCGCAGTCCCGGACGTCCTGGACCTGCCCGACGGCGTCGAGCAGACCCAGCAGCCGACGCCGCTGGGCGCGGGAGAAGGAGGGGAACCGGCACGGCTCGGCCAGGGAGACATCACCGCCCGCCAGGGCGACCGCCAGGCGCAGCACGTCGGTGACGGTGCGGTAGGAGGCGGAGAAGTCCAGGCCGGGGAAGGTGACCGTGAGGACGGCGAGGTTCTCCTTGACCGCCACGTGCGGTGCCCGCTCGGGGCCGAAGTCGCGCAGGGCCATCAGGTCCGCGCGGTCCTGGGCGCTGAAGGGGGTCGCCTGGGCGGCGAGGTCGGCCACGATCCGCTCCAGGTCCTGCGCCGTGGCCAGGCCCAGCTCGGTGAGGGCGCCGTCGTCTCTCGGCAGGGGCTCGCGGGGGCCGGGCCGGTAGTCCGGCAGGATCCGGGCCCCGACGACGTCGCCCAGGTAGTGCAGGGCGGCATTGACCAGCAGCGTGGCCTCGGAGGCGCTGCGCACCTGGACGGGGAAGTCGGGGTAGAAGGGCCGGTAGTCGGCGGTCGGGGAGCCGGAGGTGAGGCGGGCGGCGGCATTGACCAGCGCCCAGGCCTGCTCGGGGCGGGTGAGGGCCTCCCGGGCGGGGGCGGAGAGCCGGTAGCCCAGAGCGCGCAGCGTGGTCAGGGCCGTGTCGACACCTGCGTCGCTGCCCCGCTGCGGCGCGGGCTCCGCACCCTGCGTTGAAGCGGAGCGCGACGGCGCCGGCCCGCCGGCGGTCGGCGGGAGATAGACGGCCCCGAGCCTGCGGATCGTCACCGCATTGAGCTCCGCGGCGGCCTCAGCACCGGGGGCAGGGGCAGCCGGCGTGCCGGCTCCAGCCGCGAGCGCCCTCCTGGCAGGGGACTGATCGACTTCCACCCGGGCCTCCTGACACATCGCCCTCCAGGGACTCCTCTCCCCGAAAGCGGCTTGAGCCTACCGGAGCATCGCTCCTCGCACTGGGGGTGGGAGGCGGCTGGGTGACTCAGTAGCGTCCGTACGAGTTCTCCAGCAGTGTCCGGAAGGAGTCGATCTCAACCTCAACCTTGCTGAATCCGCTGGTCACCTCGACTCCGTGGTCCCCGACCTGGAACAGGCGCATGAGGAACCCGTCGTTCGTGGTGCGTATCCCGTAGGGGAACCCATAGCGCTGTTCCAGGGCCTGGGCGATTCGCCAGGTGTAGTCGGCCACGTGGCGGTCGTCGAAGCGCAGCCGCTCCTCCTCATCCCCCTCAGGCTTAGTGACCACCTCGATGCCCCAGGTGTCGGAGAATCGCGATTTCTCCGCGAGCCAGCCGTCTCCGCGCAGAATGGGGCGGTCCAACCTGATGCCCGGGCGGCCGCCGAGCCGCTTGAGGACGCTCGTGATGGCGGCGCCGTCGAGGACCTGCTCGACGACGGAGAGGATCTGGGGGATGGACAGTCCGATTCGCATCGGTACGACCTGCCAGTTCACCGGTGGCCGGTCGGGACCGGTGGGGGCGGGCGTGGAGGCGGCCAGCCTGCGAAGCTCATCCATCGTCATTGCGGGCCTGGGCGAGTCCTTCCCCCGATCCTCCAGGAGGAACTCGATATCGTCCCTTTCCATATCGTTCTCGTCTCCGCTGGGGCTGGCGGCGATGAGACCATAGTCGCCGAAGCCCTCGGAGCCGGCGAAGCGGATGTCCATGAGGGGGCGCCCACCGGCCAGGCCGGCGACGACGTCGCGCATACTGATCTGGCTTCGTTCGCTGCCGAGGAGGTTGCGGGGGATGAGGACCTCTTCCCCGGTGGACTCGACGGTGACCGTGAGGCCCTCGACCGTGCCGGTGAAGGAGACGAGCCCCAGGCCCGCGGCGCCCATGTCCCAGCGAAGGGTGAAGGGGCGGCGCCACTGTGGCGGCATGAGAGCCAGGTTGTCGGGAAGGCCGCCGAGAGTCTTCGCCGTGGTCTCCTCGAACATCTCCCAGTTGACGACGTAGGCCTCTCCGGGGCCCCAGTCACTGACCGGCTCCCGTCCAAGTTCTACCGTCCATAAGTATGGATAGTCCTCGGCCTCGCCCCACTTGAAGCTCTGAAACTCGTCGGTATCGATGGGGTAGGTGGGGTTGTAGGAGTTGACAGTCAGCTCGTACTCGTCTCTCAGCGGGCGATAGTCCGGCTCGATCTCGACGACCCGCTCCCCGACCCGCCAGCGGAAGAAGAGGTCCGGGCCGTAGACGGCGAAGGACTCGGTGCCCAGGATGTCGGCGGCGTCGAGCAGGAAGCGGTGCACGTCCGCCTCGGTCAGGGTGGTGCCCATCAGCGAGGCCACGCGGTTGGACATCTCCACCTCGGGGCTCGCGGTGCTGTTCACGTCTGTCCTCCGTCTGTTGCCCTGCCGAACGACTCACCCCAGCATATGCGTCATCTCGCGGATTCATCAGGGCCGGTCTCCCCATGGAAAGTGCCTGGCCCTGGGCTTCTGAGCAGTGGCCCAAGCATCTAGGCTGACCACATTCGACGCCCACTGGACTCATGCGTCGGACTTCTGCGAGAACCAGTGGGCAGAGTAGGGGAAGCATTGGATAGCAGCGAGTGGGTGACCCATGCGGGACATGACTGGAGGATCCTGAACCCAGGCCCGCAAGGTCCCGATCACCTGAGGCTCGGTATGACCCTCGACTACGGCCTCGTCGACGAGGGGCCGTCGCGGATCGGCACGCTGGCTCTGCTTTCGGCGGCGCTGAAAGCGGATCTTCAACGCTCCATCAACGTCAGGGACGCCCAGTCTCCCCCGCCCCTGGTCTCAGTGGACGTGGGGACCATCTCAACCACCGTCATGATCGAGGGGCGGAGCCGAGCTGTCCTGGCAGCCTGGGACCGACTCGGCGAGCTCCTCGCCGCACCGGGCCTGACGGTACCGGCCGAACCGGCGCCCACTCCCAGGCCGGTCTGGCCTCAGGACCTGGCTGCCTACACCGGCGCCAATGCGCTGACGCTGGGCGACCTGCGCATTCGGGGACCGCGGAACCTCGACGTCGCCGACGCTCTCCTGGCCCATGTGGCACCCGCAGCCTGCCGGGTCCGCCACACCTTCGTTACCGACGACCCGCGCGCCGTCGGCACCGGGTGGAGTGGACAACCGTCCTACGGCGTCGCTCCGGCGCGGCGACTCCTCGAGGCCTGCAGGCAGCCCACCCTGGTGCCTTGTGACCGGGACGGCGTCATCGTCTCCGTGGCCGTCCCCGCAGGGATGCGGGGACGCGCCGAGGTGGACTCCCTCAGCCTGAGGATCGGGAACGCTCTGGCCGACCTCGGCCACCGCTCTCGGGTGCACCGGGAGCCGATCCCGCTGGGAAACCTTGACGTCGTCATCTTCTGCCTCGCCGATGAGGAAGCCGCCAGGGCCTGCCGACACCGCGTCCTGGAGCAGCTGCTCAACCGACGGTCATGCCCCGCCGGCGAGGATCTGGTGAACCGCCTCCACATCCCCCTGCGAGACGACACTGCGGACCTCCTCGATACCGGGTGCATCGACGTCAGGGAACCGTGGCTGCCCAACGATGCCAACAGCCTCCTGTGGGCCGATGCGCCCCCGGCGGATGACAGCGGCTCGAGCCTCCAGCACTCCGTTCACCTGACCGACCATCTCATCGCCGAGGGGTTCTACCTGCGGACGTGTGACGCTGAGGGCAGGATGAGGAACGAGTGCATCGGGCAGGCCCATGTCGTCAACCTCGACAACCTCGCCGTCATCGTCCGGCAGACGCAGAACGTCGTCGAGTTCATCGACCACCAGCTCAACCGCGTGCCTCTGCCATGGCCGGACATCATCACCTCCCCGACCTTCAAGGACGACCTCGGTCCCTACCTCGACGCACTCCCGCGCTACGTCCTGGAGAACTGATCGATCCGGGATTGAGGCGCAGCCGATCCGAGGAGACCGCTCCACCAGTCCTCACCGCCGGACATATATGCCCTGCCGAACGTACAGTCCCCGCAGTTCCGGGCGTGGTTATGGCCTCCATCAACTAGGCTGAGGCCGTGAAGATCCTGCTCCTCGGCTCCGGCGCGCGCGAGCACGCCCTGGCCCGCGCCCTCACCCGTGATCCGCAGACCACTGAGCTCCTCGTCGCCCCCGGAAACCCCGGCACCTCGGCCATCGCCACGAACCTCAACATCGACCCCAGTGTCCCCGAGGAGGTCGTGGCCCTGGCCACGCAGATGAAGGCCGACCTCGTCGTCGTCGGCCCCGAGGCGCCCCTGGTAGCCGGTGTCGCCGACGCCGTGCGCGAGGCCGGGATCCCCTGCTTCGGCCCCGGTGCCGAGGCCGCCCGCCTGGAGGGCTCGAAGGCCTTCGCCAAGGAGATCATGACCGCCGCGGGTGTCCCCACCGCCGAGGCCGCCGTGTGCACCACCGAGGCCGAGCTGACCGCCGCCCTGGACCGTTTCGGGGCCCCCTACGTTGTCAAGGAGGATGGCCTGGCCGCCGGCAAGGGCGTCGTCGTCACCGACGAGCGCCCCGTCGCCCTGGCCCATGGGCATGCCTGCCTGACCCGCGGCAGCGGTCGCGTCGTCGTCGAGGACTACCTGGACGGCCCCGAGGCCTCCGTGTTCTGCGTGTGCGACGGAGCCACCGTCCGCCCCCTGGCCCCCGCCCAGGACTTCAAGCGGCTCCTCAACGACGACGCCGGCCCCAACACCGGCGGCATGGGCGCCTACTCGCCCCTGTCCTGGGCGCCGGCCGACCTGGTCGAGCAGGTGGTGCGCGAGATCGCCCAACCTGTCGTCGACGAGATGGCCCGCCGCGGCACCACCTTCATCGGCCTGCTCTACTGCGGCCTGGCCCTGACCAGCCGTGGCCTGCGCGTCGTCGAGTTCAACGTCCGATTCGGCGACCCCGAGACCCAGGCCGTCCTGGCCCGCCTGACCTCATCCCTGCCCGAGCTCCTCCACGCCGCCGCCACTGGCCGCCTCGCCGAGGTCCCCGAGCCCACCTGGTCCGAGCAGTGCGCCGTCGACGTCGTCATCGCCGCCCCCGGCTACCCCGGAACCGTCACCACCGGCGGCACCATCACCGGGATCGAGGCCGCCGAGGAGCTCGACGACGTCCACGTGCTGCACGCCGGCACCGGCACCACCGAACGTGGGGAGCTGGTGGCCATCGGCGGGAGGGTCCTGTCCGTCGTCGCCCTGGGAGCGAGCGTCGAGGCGGCGCGGGAACGCGCCTACGAGGCCGTCGAGCGCATCAACCTCGAGGGGGCCCAGTACCGCACCGACATCGCACGGGCGGCCAGTGCCGGCCGTGCCGACGGGGCCGAGTAACTGAGTAGCTGAGTAGAGCCTCCTGACCGTCGCGACCACGGCGCGCGTCTCGCCGTGCGCTGAACCCTCCGGAAGGCCGCGCCGCCAGACCCGGCCGCGGGGGCGACGCGCGTGACGCACGCACTTCTTCCGAGACCAAACGCACACCGCCCGTCTCTTTCCTGAGGGAGTACTGCGACCCTTCGCCGGATGGTGAGGGGCGGATTCCGGCACCGGTGTTGACCCACATCAGTCCACTGCCTGGCTGCTCGGAAGGGGTGGGAGGAGAGTCCCGTTCCCATCCCGTCGGTGGGATTTGCTCCGGTCGCGCCCCGGCTCCCACCGACGGGCCGACCCGGATGAATGGGCGTCATGGCGCGGCAAGCAGGCGGGCGCCCAGTGGTGAGCCCTGCGGGCGACGCAGTGGCCCGGAATCGGACACAGGGTGCCCGCCGATGGCAGGATGGGGGTATGACTCAGTCCGCGAGCTCCGCCTCAGTTGGTCCCAGTGCCTCAGCAGCCGGCTCCCGGCCCCCCGCCGTCCCCGGGTGGGCGCACCGCTCCAGCGGCAAGGTCCGGGACGTCTACGCCCCCACCTCCGACGGCCCGTGGGGCGGGCAGGACGTGCTCCTCGTGGTCGCCTCGGACCGCATCAGCGCCTACGACCACATCCTGGCCACCCCGATCCCGGACAAGGGCAAGGTCCTCACCGCCCTGAGCGCCTGGTGGTTCGAGCGGCTCGCCGACGTCGTCCCGAGCCACCTCGTCTCCCTCGACGTCCCCGCCCAGGTCGCCGGACGCGCCATGATCTGCCGGCGGCTGGAGATGTACCCGGTGGAGTGCGTGGCCCGCGGCTACCTCACCGGCTCCGGCCTGGTCGAGTACCGCCAGGGCCGCTCCGTGTGCGGCGTCGCCCTGCCCGAGGGACTGACCGAGGCCTCCCGCCTGCCCGAGCCGATCTTCACCCCCGCCGCCAAGGCCGAGCTCGGGGAGCACGACGAGAACGTCACCTTCGAGCGCGTCATCCAGATGGTGGGGAAGGGGCCCGCCACCGCCCTGCGCGAGACCACGTTGGCCCTCTACTCCCGGGCCGCCGAGATCGCCCGGGACCGCGGCATCATCTTGGCCGACACCAAGTTCGAGCTCGGCACCGACGCCGACGGCGAGCTGATCCTGGGAGATGAGGTCCTCACCCCCGACTCCTCCCGTTTCTGGCCCGCTGACGCCTGGGAGCCCGGCCGGGTCACCCCCTCCTTCGACAAGCAGTACGTGCGCGACTGGCTCACCTCCCCGGCCTCCGGCTGGGACCGGGACGGCGGCCAGGAGCCCCCCGCCCTGCCCGACGACGTCGTCGAACGGACCCGAGCCCGCTACCTCGAGGCCTACGAGCGGCTGACCGGCCACCCCCTGGAGCTGTCATGACCACGACCTCACCCACGTCGGACCTCCCCGATACCGGGACCGCCGCCCGCGCCTTCAAACCGGGGCCGGGCTTCTACGTCCTGGTCGGCCTCATCGTCCTGACGATCGTGCTGGCGCTGTCGGCCGCCATCACCTCCGCCCTCGGGGCGGACGAGACCTCCCGCATCCTGGGCGGTATCGCCCTGGTCCTGGTGGGGCTGGGCATGCTCGCCTCCTTAAGGCTCTCCGCACGCTCCCTGGTGGTCAACGCCCCCCGCCTGCGCCTGGAGCGCAACCGGGTCCGCGCGGCCCAGGCCCGGCAGCTCAGCGAGTCCTCCAAGAAGGGGGGAAGCGGCAAGGGGGCCAAGGGCTCCCCGTCCTCGCAGCGGGGCCCGGGGGCCGACGGCGCACGCCTGCCCGGCACTGATCTGGCAACGCTCACCGTTCCGGGAACCAAGGTGCTCGTGCCTGAGTCGACAGGTCGGCGTGAGCTGACCACCCTCGACGTGGTCTCGGGCCCCGTCACCACCGCACTGGCCGCGACGTCATTCGGGCGTGCGGCCGACGAGCGCCTGGCCGGGACCTCCACCGGCGAGACCCTCATCCGTGTCGGCCAGCTCCTGCTCGGCGCCACCGGCTTCGTGCTCGTGGCCCTGGGGCTCGCCTCCATCCTGGGACAGGTGATCTCATGACCCCTCGTGACCGACGTCCCGACAACGAGCAGGGGCCCGTCAACTGGGGCATCATGCCCAAACGGACCCCACGACCGAAGAGCGCCTCCGCCCGGCCCGGCGGCAGTGGCCTGCTTGAGGTCGTCCGCTCCGGCAACAACCCCGCCCCCACCGGCCCGGCTGCCTCGTCCGCCTCGGGAGGCTCCGCGGCCTCCGCCGCCGGCTCGGTCGACGGCTCCGCCGGCGCCCGCGAGGCGGGCGGCACGGGTGACGCGGCGGTCATGACGGAGGAGGACCTGCGCTCGGCCGCGGCCCAGGCCATCGCCTCAGGAACCGCTGACGCCGTCGACGCCGCCATCGCCATTGACCTGGCCGACGTGTCCGACGACGACGCCGGCTGGGCCGACTCCACCCGGTCCGCCGGCTCGCCCGCATCCCCGGCCACCCTGCACGTTGACAGCGCCCCCTCCGACACCCCCGGGGACCACGGTGAGCCCGACCCGACGGGCGCCCCGGACCCGCTCCCCGCCAGCGCCGGCAGTACCGCCGGCGCCCCCGGCTCCCCGACCCCCCAGCAGGAGCGGGCCGCCGTCAGCGCCGACGGTCGCTCACCACGGCCCGTCGTGCGCCCCACCGCCGTCGAGGGACCGGGAAGCGCGCCCCAGACAGGAGCCGCCACCACCCGCGTCTTCACCATCTCCCAGGGCAGGCCCGAGGCCGTGCCCAGCGGCGCCTCAACGGCTTCTGTGGCCTCCGCACCGCCACCGGCGACCGCAGCGCCGGCCGCGACCGCAGCGCCGGTAGCGCCGGCCGCCCAAGCCCCCGGCGAGGGAGCCCCCTCCGCCCGCGGCCGCGGCTACCAGACGCGCCCCAGTGCTGCGTCCACTGCTCCCGCTGCGCCCACGAGCCCAGCGGCCCAGCCGCCCGAGGGCGAGGAGGACGACGCCGGCATCCTGGCCGAGTCCAGCGCCTGGGAAGCAGCCACCAACGCCCTGGACGCCGAGGAGATCCAGGCCCAAGGAGGCACCGACTGGGGTGTGGGACGCGGCCCCGCCAAGGGGCGCGGCTCCCGCCGCCCCTCCTCGGGCACCGACTGGGGCGTGGGGCGCGGACGAGCCAAGAGCTCCAGCGCCCGGACCCGCTCCCCGTGGCCGGCAGCCGTGCGCCGCCAGCGCCTGGCCGGCGTGGCCTTCGCCCTGCTGGGGCTGGTCCTGGCCACCGCCTCGGCCATGAACCTGGCCCGCAACGCCGAAGCCGGCCACCCGTGGATCCCGCCGTGGCTCGTCGCGGTCCTCGGCGGGGCCGGGCTGGTGGCCGCCGCCGGCTACCTCGCCTGGGCCGGAGGCACCCCGGTGCGCCGCGAGGCCGAGCGCTGGAAGCCCGGCGTGCTCGATGCCGCCGCCGGTCTGACCACCGGGTCCGTCAAGGTCCACGACCCCGCCCGGCTGGTGGCCCGCGCTCGCGGACCGCTCCTGCTGGGCACCTCCGAGCGCGGCGACGAGACAGCCCCCACCGTGGACTCGGGCCCCACGCCGGTTATGGGGACCTCCACCGTCGACCAGTCCATCCACGCCCCCGCCGGTGTCGCCGGCGCCGTAGGCGGGTTCATGCTCGCCAGCGCCGTGGTCTGCGCCGTCGTCGCCCTCATCCTGGGCTCCGCCTGGCTCATCGCCACCGCCGCCCTGACCCTGGGCGGAGTCCTGGCGATCCGGCTGGCCGGCGAGTGGCTCGGCCAGGTCTGAGCCCGCGCGGGCCCGCCAGGTCACTGCCTCGGGCTGCATGCGGGTAGTCTTGGGCTGCGCACTCATCCCGCCTTATCCGAGGAGCACCCATGGGACGCATCGTCGTCGAGGTCATGCCCAAGCCCGAGATTCTTGACCCCCAGGGCAAGGCGGTGGTCGGAAGCCTTCCCCGCCTTGGCTTCGAGCAGTTCACCGGTGTGCGTCAGGGCCGCCGCTTCGAGCTGACCGTGGACGGTCCCGTCACCGAGGAGCACCTGGCCGCCGCCCGCGAGGCCGCCGACACCCTCCTGTCCAACCCGATCATCGAGGACGTCGTCTCCGTCGCCGCCGACGAGGAGGCCTGAGCCGTGAGCGAGTCGCCCAGCAGCTCCCCCGCCGCCCGTATTGGCGTCATCACCTTCCCCGGGACCCTCGACGACGTCGACGCCGCCCGCGCCGTGCGCCTGGCCGGGGCCGAGGCGGTGAGCCTGTGGCACAAGGACGCCGACCTGCGCGGGGTCGATGCCGTCGTCGTGCCCGGAGGTTTCTCCTACGGCGACTACCTGCGCTGCGGCGCCATCGCCCGCTTCGCCCCCGTCATGGAGGAGGTCGTGGCCGCCGCCGAGCGCGGCATGCCGGTCCTCGGCATCTGCAACGGCTTCCAGATCCTCGCTGAGGCCCACCTCCTGCCCGGCGCCCTCCTGCGCAACGCGAACCAGCGCTTCATCTGCGTCGAGCAGCGCCTGCGCGTGGAGAACACGCAGACCGCCTGGACCAACCGGTACGCGGAGGGGGAGGAGATCGTCGTCCCCATGAAGAACGGTGAGGGTAACTTCATCGCCTCCCCCGAGGAGCTCGACCGCCTCGAGGGGGAGGGACTCGTCGTCTTCCGCTACGTGGGCAACCCCAACGGCTCGGCCCGCGACATCGCCGGCGTGCGCAACGAGCGCGGTAACGTCGTCGGGCTCATGCCCCACCCCGAGCACGCCGTGGAGCCCGGTTTCGGCCCTGGCTCACAGGCCGGCCCGCGCACCGGGACCGACGGCCTGGGAGTCTTCCGCTCCGCCATCGACTCGCTGCTGTCTGTCTGAGGCCGCCGGGCTCGCTCCGGCAACGCCGCTTCTGACGGTTATCAGGGGGCGAGAACCAGAACACCCCGCTCCTCCGAGTTATCCACAGATCCGTGTCGGGCCTGTGTGGAACTGTGGAGAGGGCGGGGTGACTCCTTGCCCGGACCTCCTCGGAGCGGTCTTGTTCGAGTTGCACGACAATGAAGAATGTGCTGTCGCCGTCGCCGGGGTCGTGGCTGTTGGAATCCCGGGGACAGGACCCGACTGATCGGCTAGTTTCCCTGTCTTTCCAGCCAAAACTCTGTCTATAGCGATGATGCCCCAAGGTGTGCGGGAGTGTTTGTGGGAAGCCTCCAGCATGATCGCTCACCCGGGTTGGAGGTCTCGAACGGGTCTTGTGCACAGGGGGAGTGGCGACATTCCACGAACCCACACACCCCTGCACAAGCCTGTGGACACGACCTGTGGATAACTCCGCTCAGGGTGTGATGAAGCCCCCTGGGCCGGCTCGCCAACGCGCTGCTGTCAGCCACTCACTGGTCGCGGAGGTGCCGCCAGATGTGCTCGTTGGGTTGGGCCCCAAGAGGCCTGACGGCGGTCCTTGAGGGCCTCATGCCCTCCGGGATTTCTTGCCTACCGATTGCCCGCCGGTGACGGTGCGGTTGTGGCGCATGGCGACATCGATCCAGAAGGCGAGGCGGTCGTCGTCGGCGATCGCCTCGGGGGCGACGGTGATCCAGCCGAGCCCCATGTCTCGCCCGGCTCCCATCTGGGCCTGCTCGGCGCCCGGCTCGCCCAGGAGCGTCTCGTGACGGTCGGCGGCGACACGCACCAGGAGGTCCCCGGTCTTCCCGGCGCTGACGATCATCTTGTCGTTGACCATGATCGCCCGGCCTCCGAACATGGGGATCTCGCGCACGTCCGGTTCGTCGTCGACCAGCGCGCGGACGCGCTGAACGAGGTGGTGCTGTTCAGGTGTCATGGCGGCCATGGCGTCGTCTCCCGTCAGCCTGTGCCCGCAGCGTCATATCGACGTCGATCGCCGCGCGTTCGTAGGGTAGCCCGCGCGTTCGTAGGGTAGGTCGCGAGTTCGTACCCTGAACCCCCGAACACGAGGCATAAGGTGCGAACGCGACGACGGCCTACGCGGCCGACTCCTCCTCGGCGACACGGGGTCGTCCACGCGTCGCATGAGGAGCAGCCCCATGGACACCGACACCCCGCCAGGCGTCTTTCGTCGGCTCGTCAGCCCATCAGGTCGGCCAGGATCTGCAGGAGGTCCTGCAGGTGCCGGTTGGACAGGAACTCCCGGCGCACGGACTCGTGGGCGGCCAGCCCCATCTCCTGTGCCCGCTCGGGGAAGAGCAGCAGGTCGCGCACGGCCTCGGCCCAGGCGACGCCGTCAGCCGGGTCAACCAGGACGCCGTCGACGCCGTCGTCGATCTGATCGCGGATGCCGCCTACCGCGGAGGCGACCACCGGGGCCTTCTTCCACATCGCCTCGGCCACGGTCAGCCCGAAGGCCTCGATGAGGGAGCGCTGGGTGACCACCGAGCTGACTCGCTGGACGGCGTTGACGACGGTGGCGTTGACCTCACGGTCCTCCATGCTCACCGCGGCCACGTGGATCCGTGAGGCAACCGATTCCGGCAGCACCGAGCAGCGCTCCACGATCTGGGTGAGGGTGGCCTGCGACTCGGGCCCGTCCGGGGTCGGGCCGACCAGCAGCAGATGGGCGTCCTCGGGCAACGCGGCGATGTTATCGGCAAAGGCCTCCACCAGCTCCAGGCCGCCCTTGAGGCGGTCCCAGCGGTTGACCTGGGTGATGACCCGGGCGCCCAGCGGCACAGGATCGCCGGCCAGGACCGGGTCCTCGGGCAGGCCGCGGAAGGCG
This sequence comes from Actinomyces acetigenes, assembly GCF_031296635.1. Classification (NCBI taxonomy): domain Bacteria; kingdom Bacillati; phylum Actinomycetota; class Actinomycetes; order Actinomycetales; family Actinomycetaceae; genus Actinomyces; species Actinomyces acetigenes. Next base: position 25,536 of record NZ_JASPFC010000007.1, on the reverse strand, counting down.
TCGGCGCGTCCGTCATAACGCATGAAGGGCACGGCCTCGAAGGGCGGCTCGCCGGCGAAGATCCCCGACAGGCGCGCCACCGACCAGGCCTCGTCCAGGTCCAGGACCCGGTTCTTGGGAGAGTCGGCGTCGATGGAGGGGACCAGGACCGCGCAGCGCTCGGCCTCGATATAGGGCGGGCGGTACTCGGGGCGGGAGACGATGACGAGGTCCACGTCCTCCAGGTATCGGTCCAGGAAGGCCCAGGCGTAGTCAGCGGCCTCGCCCGCGCCCTCGGCCCCGGCGTGGCAGCGCCAGATGACGGTGGCGCCCGCCGCCTTGAGGGCCTTGGCCAGGCCCGCAGTGGGCGGGTCGTGAAGGATGACGATGTCGTCGGGGCGAACCTCCTCGACGATGTTCTCCGCGTTGGAGGCCAGGACGTGCTCGTAGATGTCGCGCTGCTTGTCCCCGAGCTTGCCGCCGTCGCCGTGGTCCCCGTGGATGCCGGCGTGTAGGCGCGTCGCGATCCGGGTGAACTCCTCAGGGGCATCCAGAGTCAGCCAGCGCACGTTAAGGCCGGCTCCCAGGGAGTAGCCCACGAGGGGCGCGACCGTCTCCGCCGGTCCCGAGCCGGCGGCGGCCGACGGCGTGACCGTCCACACGGTGTGCCCCTCCAGCAGGGCCTCGGCGCCCGTCAAGCTCGTGTGCAGTCGTTTGATGGCTACCTCGTCCAGGTGGCTCTCCAAGTGCGACAGGGGCAGCGGGGCGACGTCGATGTCTCTCATGCCATGATCTTCCCCCGAAATCCTGTGAGGCGCAGCACTTTGAGTGTGGGCGTGGCGTCTTGTTGCCGTTTCGGCATTCTTCTGGCGGGCTTCCGCAGCGCCCTGATCGGGCGAACGCGGTGTTCTCGGCGGGAGCGGAGGGTGTGTGGAGTGCGATCCCGCGAGGGTCGTGGTGTGAGGTGCTGCGGGGGCGCGGGTAGGCTTGGCTCGGCCGCACTCCCTCTTCAACCAGGAGCCCCCATGGCGTCCGAGCCTGTGATCCCAGCCGCCCACCCCGACACCGTCGCCGACGCCGCCGCGACGCCCGAGCGGGAGATGCCCTGGAAGGAGCTGGGCCTCAAGGCCGACGAGTACGAGTCCATCCGCGGGCTGCTGGGGCGCCGCCCCACCAACGCCGAGCTGGCCATGTACTCGGTCATGTGGTCCGAGCACTGCTCCTACAAGTCCTCCAAGATCCACCTGCGCCAGTTCGGCGCCAAGACCACCCCTGAGATGCGCGAGCACCTCCTGGTCGGCATGGGTGAGAACGCCGGCGTCGTCGACATCGGCGACGGCTGGGCCGTGACCTACAAGGTCGAGTCCCACAACCACCCCAGCTATGTCGAGCCCTATCAGGGGGCCGCCACCGGTGTGGGCGGCATCGTGCGTGACATCATCTCCATGGGGGCGCGGCCCGTGGCCGTCATGGACCAGCTGCGCTTCGGCGCCGTCGACCACCCCGACACCGCGCGCGTCGTCCACGGCGTCGTGGCCGGCGTAGGCACCTACGGCAACTCCCTGGGCCTGCCCAACATCGGCGGCGAGACCGAGTTCGACTCCTCCTACCAGGAGAACCCGCTGGTCAACGCGCTCTGTGTTGGCGTGCTGCGCCACGAGGACATCCACCTGGCCAACGCCACCGGCGCCGGCAACAAGGTGGTGCTCTTCGGGGCCCGCACCGGCGGGGACGGCATCGGCGGGGCCTCCATCCTGGCCTCGGAGTCCTTCGAGGACGGCATGCCCGCCAAGCGCCCCAGCGTCCAGGTGGGCGACCCCTTCATGGAGAAGGTCCTCATCGAGTGCTGCCTGGACCTGTTCGGTGCCGGGCTCGTGCTCGGCATCCAGGACCTGGGCGCCGCCGGCATCTCCTGCGCCACCTCCGAGCTGGCCTCCAACGGTGACGGCGGCATGCACGTGGACCTGGAGAAGGTGCTCCTGCGCGACCCCACCCTGACCGCCGGGGAGATCCTCATGAGCGAGTCTCAGGAGCGCATGATGGCCGTCGTCGCGCCCGACAAGCTCGAGGAGTTCATGGCCGTCATCGACAAGTGGGACGTCGAGGCCGCCGTCATCGGGGAGGTCAACGGCTCGGGCCGCCTGACCATCGACCACTTCGGGGAGCGGATCGTCGACGTCGACCCGCGCACCGTGGCCCACGAGGGCCCCACCTACGAGCGCCCCTACGCCCGCCCCGCCTGGCAGGACGCGCTCAACGCCGACACCACCGAGCGCCTGGCCCGCCCCGAGTCCGCCACCGAGCTGGCCGAGCAGGTGCGCGCCGTCGTCACCAGCCCCAACCAGGCCTCCGTCGACTGGGTGACCAACCAGTACGACCGTTTCGTGCGCGGCGACACCGCCCTGTGCCAGCCCGACGACGCCGGCGTCATCCGCGTTGATGAGGCCACCGGCCGCGGCGTGGCCATCTCCACCGACGCCAACGGCCGCTTCACCAAGCTCGACCCCGCCACCGGCGCCGCCCAGGCCCTGGCCGAGTCCTACCGCAACGTGTGCACCGTGGGCGCCCGGCCCCTGGCCGTCACCGACTGCCTGAACTTCGGCTCGCCGGAGGACCCCGATGCCATGTGGCAGCTCGTCGAGGCCATCACCGGCCTGGCCGACGCCTGCGCCGCCATGGGGGTGCCGGTCACCGGCGGCAACGTCTCCCTCTACAACTCCCACGGCAAGGTCAAGGGGCAGATCGACTCCTCAATCAACCCCACGCCCGTCGTCGGCGTCCTGGGCGTCATGGACGACGTGCGCCGCGCCAACCCCTCGGGCTGGCACGAGGAGGGCCTGGCCATCATGGCCCTGGGCACCACCGCCGACGAGCTCGACGGCTCGGCCTGGTCCCGCGTGGTCCACGACCACCTCGGCGGACTGCCCCCGCGCGTCGACCTCGAGGCGGAGATGGCGCTCGGGCGGGTCCTGCTGGCCCTGAGCGAGGCGGAGGGGCCCGACGGCGAGTCGCTGGTGCGCGCCGCCCATGACTGCTCGACCGGCGGCCTCATCCAGACCCTCGTGGACTCCTGCCTGCGCTGCGGCGTCGGCGCCAGCGTGGACCTGACCGCTATCCAGGAGGAGGGCGTGGACGACTTCACCGCCCTGTTCTCCGAGTCCGGGGCTCGCGCCATCGTCGCCGTGCGCGAGGAGCTCGTGCCCGCCGTCACCGCGGCCGCAGAGGCCGAGGACGTCGCCGTGGCGCGCCTGGGGACCACCGGTGGCGACCTGCTCGTCGTGGCCGGCAGCGACCTGCTCTCCGACGGCGGTGCCGGGCGTCCCCTCGTCCTGGACCTGGCCGAGCTGGGGGACGACGTCGAGGGCGTCCTGCCGGCGCTGTTCTGAGCCCTCCCCTCTAGCCTCTTGCCGCCGAGCCGGGCATTTCTCGCGTAGCACAACAGAAATTCCGTAGGGCTACGCGAAAAATGCCCGGCTCGACGTCTGAAGGGTGTGCCTCGGGCCTTACGTGTCCTGAGATGCGCAGCTAGGCTGGAGGTGATGATTGATCACATCTCTGTGAATGTCAGTGATCCGGCGGCCTCGAGAGCCTTCTACGAGGCGGCGCTTGCGCCGCTGGGCTACCGCGTGGTCATGGAGTTCGGGCCCGTCACCGGACTGGGTGGGCCGACGCCCGGCGCGCCGGAGGGCGCCCCGGTCCACGCGGACCTGTGGCTGACCCCGGCGGAGAACCCGACGCCCTGCCATATCGCTGTGGCGGCGTCGTCGACGGCGCAGGTGGACGCCTTCCATGAGGCGGCTCTGGCGGCGGGTGGCACCGACAATGGCGGTCCCGGCGAGCGTCCGCACTACCATCCCGGCTACTACGGGGCCTTCGTCCTCGACCCCGACGGCAACAACCTTGAGGCCGTCTTCCACGGCACCGGCAACTGACCTCCGGCTGTGCGCCTCTGACTGCGGACTGTGCACCTCAGCTCCGCGCCTGAGCCTGCCGTCGCCCTCAGCGTTGGTGGCCGGCCCGGAGATGGCGGGGCGACCGGAGAAGGTGCGGTGGAGAGACGACGAGGGACGCCGTGGTGAGACGAACCGAAGAGACTCGCCTACCGCCCGGCCCCGGTGCGGATGTCCCCGCCGGTGATCAGCGCGGAGACGGTGCGTGTGACGCCAATGAGCACCAGACAGAGAATGCCGGCAAGAGCGGTGGCCAGAACGTTCTTGAGCCAGCGGTGCCCGAGGCTCTCACCGGCGGGGGCGAGTCCCTGGCTCGTGGGGCGGGAGGTCGTGATCGCGGTCATGAATCCAGCCTGCGCGATCGTGGCCGAAGGCACATCAGGCCGCCGAATGATTCTGCGTCACCCGCTATCCCCCCTAAGGAGGGCGGATCGCGACGCGATTCCATCTCAGGTTGGAGACGGCTGGCGAAGAGAGCCGTGATGGTGCCGCCAATGTCGTCCGACTCCGAGGGGTGGAAGGACCTGGATGACGCGCCTGGACCGCGCTACCGTCGAGGTCGACCGAGACTGACCACCCCTAACCGGCACGGTTCGGGCAGTACCTGCCATCTCGGACGCCATCGGCCAGCTCGACATCAACACCGACTTAGGAGGAGCCTCGATGACCGCTACCATCGACGAGGCCGTCTTCAATGCCGAGAACATCTTCGGCAAGGGGAGGCGAACACGGCCTTCGTTCGCCCAGTACTTTACGGGTGAGAGTTTCCTTAGAACCCTCGTTACCGATCCCGAGTGCGCGGTGAGCGTTCATAACGTCACCTTCGAGCCCGGCTGCCGCAACAACTGGCACATCCACCACGCCGCCTCCGGTGGCGGGCAGGTCCTCATCTGCACTGCCGGCTCGGGCTGGTATCAGGAGGAGGGCCACGACGCCGTCAGCCTCGAACCGGGCACCGTCATCTTCACCCGTGCCGGTATCAAGCACTGGCACGGTGCGAAGGCCGACTCCTGGTTCTCCCACATCGCCTTGGGCGTGCCCGGCGAGAACACCTCCAACGAGTGGCTCCAGCCCGTCGATGACGCCCACTACGATGCCCTCGGAGGCAGCCGCCCCTGAGTGACCGATCATTCTCCGGACATCTCGGGAAGATATCGAAGCCGCGGGCGAGCCGGTCGAAGCAGGCAGCGCAGCGCCCTCCCGCGCCCGCCCGAACTGGGCGCGGTGGCGCGGAAGGCGGCGACTCAGCGTGTCGTGCACCCGGCGTGGCGCCCTCTCAGCCCCGGATTTGCCAGATATCACTCAGGTAACTGCTCGCAATCGGCTCAAGATGCCGCAGATACCTCGCAGAGATCTCTAGACTTCAACCATGACTGTGCCTTCAGAGACCTCGGCGACGATCGACCCTCGTGAGGTGTCACTGTATGCCGGCCACTTCGACGCGCTGTGGGGCGTGGCCTGGAGCCCGGACGGCACGCGGCTCCTGTCCGGATCGCACGACGGCACGGCCCGGGTCTGGGACGCGAACCGCGGTACCGAGCTGTTCGCGCTGGCCGGCCCCAGCCTGTCCATCAGCGCCGTGGCCTGGAGCCCCGATGGCACGCGGCTCCTCACTGCTGCGGAGGACCACAGCGTCCGCGTCTGGGACGCGACCACCGGCGCCGACCTGCTGACCCTGGGGGTCGGCGGCTCCGGTGTCGGTGGGGCGGTGGCCTGGAGCCCTGACTCCACCCGCATCCTCACCAGCTTCGACGACGCCTCGGCCCGCATCTGGGACGCCTCCAGCGGTCAGGTGGTGCGCACGTTGTCGGGGCACACCGAGCACCTCACCGCGGTGTCGTGGAGCCCGGACGGGACCCGCGTGGCCACCGCCTCCGACGACGGCACCGCCCGGGTCTGGGACGTCACCACCGGCACCGAGCTGCTGCGTGTGGGCCCCATGGCCTTCGTGGGGCGCGGCGCCACCATGGGGCCCGACGGCAGGCCGACCCACGTCGGCCCGATCGAGCCGATGACCAGCCTGTCATGGAGCCCGGACTCGCGCCGCATCATCACCGCCTTCGACTCGGCCGAGCCCCGGGTCTGGGACGCCGCCACCGGCGAGGAGGTCCTCAGCCTCCACGGTCGCGAACGCCGCTGGGTCAGCGTCGTCTCCTGGAGCCCCGACGGCAGCCGCATCATCACCGACGACATCTCCGGCACCACCGCCCACATCTGGGACGCCACCACCGGCGAGGAGCTGCTCAGCCTGAGCGGCCACAACCAGTGGGCCTGCGCCCTGGCCTGGAGCCCGGACTCGCGCCGCGTGGCCACCGGCTCGCACGATGACACCGTGCGCGTCTGGGACGCCACCACCGGCCAGACCCAGCTCGTCCTGGGGGCCGGCAACTCCGTGGAGACCGTCTCCTGGAGCCCCGACGGCACCAGGCTCAGCATCGGCGCCAAGATCGGCGGCAACCGCGTCTGGGACGCCACCACCGGCGAGCCGCGTCTCACGGTGGACAACGGCGCCCGCGAGCTGAGCGAGGTCGTTTGGAGCCCGGACGGCACCCGCCTGGCCACCTCCTCCTACCTCTCGCCGCGCGTTCTCATCCTGGACGCCTCCACCGGCGACGTCGTCCAGGCCCTGACCGCCGGGGAGGACGACGTCAACGACATCGCCTGGAGCCCGGACGGCGAGCGCATCCTCACCGGACTGGGGGACGACCGCGCCGCGATCTGGGACGCCGCCCGCGGCGAGCGCCTCCTGACCCTCGAGGGCCACAGTGACATGATCACCTCGGTCGCCTGGAGCCCCAACGGCCAGCGCGTCCTGACCGGCTCCCAGGACGGGACGGCCCGCATCTGGGACGCCACCACCGGCGAGGTCATCCACACCTACACCGGCAACTGGGTGCGCGACGTCGTGTGGACGCAAGGAGGCCCTCGCGTCGTCACCGGCAGCGCCGACGGCGCCGCCCACGTCTGGGACGTCATCACCTCCGGCGAGCTCGTGACGCTGCGCGACGACGCCGCCATGGTCCGCTCCTACGCCTGGAGCCCCGACGGCACCAAGGTGCTGGCCGGCTTCGACGACGGCGTCGTGCGCGTGTGGGACGAGGTCTCCGGCAAGATCGTGCTGTCCCTGGCCGGCCACCGTTTCGGCGTCACCGACGCGCAGTGGAGCCCCGACGGAACCCGGATCCTCACCGGCTCCGAGGACGGCACCGTGCGCCTGTGGGACGCCACCACCGGTGAGATGACCGGGCTGTTCCTGTGCTTCCTGCCCGACGGCGGGGTCGCCATCCTCGACGCCCCCTCCCTGAGCCTGCGCTCGGGCCCCGGGGAGGTCTGGGACTACCTCGGCCGCCCCGAGATCCTCGCCGGCCAGCTCACCCGTGTAGGCGTGGAACGGCGCCAGTACCTCAACTCCGACCCGCTGCCCGAGGCCGTCGCGGAGCCGTCCCCGGCGGAGGCCACTGACGAGGGCCCGACGACGCAGGTCCCGGCCGAGGCCCACCAGGCGCCTCAGGCCCCTGAGGCCAGTGAGCCCTCCGAGACGGGGAAGGCACCGGAGGCCGACGCACTCGGCGAGTACGCCGAAGTCCCCTCGGTCTTCGCTGTGCCCGCACAGCAAGCGGCTGAGTCCGCTGCTGAGGCCGAGCAGCCCGCCGGTTCCCAGTCCCCTGAGGACGCCCCTGCCCAGGCCCAGGAGTCGTCGGCCCCTGCCAGTGATCCCCTCACCGAGGAGGCCCCCGCCGAGACGCAGGCCCCGCAGGTCGAGGAGTCCGTCTCCGCCCCGGCCGAGGAGCCGGAGAAGACTGAGAGCCCCGCGCCGGTCCCCACCCCCGAGGCGGAGGACCCGGCCGTCGCTCACCAGGCTCGGCACGCGGCGGTGACCGACCACACGCCGGCCGAGACCGAGCCGGTCGCCGCGCCGACGGGGGAGACCCTTCTCGTCCAGCCCTTCCCCGTGGAGCAGGGCCTTGTGGACGGTGAGGTGCGCCCGCCGGCCGAGGCGCAGCCCGCGATGGTTGAGATGCCGCATGCCCCAGCCGTTCCCGAGGAGGAGCTGCAGGCGCAGCCTGCGCCGAGCCCCGCAGAGACCGGTGAGGAGGCCGACGCCGAGGCCGGTGCCGACGAGCTCGCCGTCCCGGCTCCCGAGGCGGAGCTCGTCCGCACCGCGCGCCGGGCCCGGCACGCCGCCGCCACTGCTCAGACCCCGGCCGACGCCGCCCCGGAGCAGGCCGCTGAGGACGCCGCTGAAGCAGCCGTTCCCGCCGAGTCGGAGCCGGCTTCGCCGACCCAGGTGGCCCAGTCCTCCGGGACGGCCGAGTCCGCTTATGAGCCGGTGGCGATCCCCGCCGTCGAGCATGCCGGTGGCGAGCCCGTGGCCGCACCCACGGGTGAGACCGTCGCCCCGGACCAGCTCGCGCTTCCCCTCACCCCGGCCGACGCCGCCGGTCACGAGGGCCATGAGGCCACCCTCGACCTCTCCGAGGAGGCCCCCGAGGCCGCTGCCTCCGTCGAGGCGACGGTGCCCCCCGTCGCCGATACCGCCGAGACGGCGCGTGCCGCCGGCCCGGTGGATGTCCCCGACGCCGCCGATGCGCCAGTGCCTGAGGTGCCGCCGTCCTCCGGTGCTGAGGCCGCCTCCGCGCCGACCACCTCAACGCCCGAGGGCGAGCCCGAGAACCACGCGGCCCAGGAGACCCCAACCGAGCACGCCCCCGTCGAGCCCCCGCAGGCACAAGAGAACCCGGAGAGGTCGCCCGCGCCCGCGGAGGCTGAGGCCTCGCAGGCCACGGATGCCGAGGCCGCCGCCGAGGGCCGGCCGAGCGCCGAGGAGGAGCCGGCCGAGCCCGCCGAGCCGAGCGAGCCGGCCCCGGCGCCTTGGGGCAGCGAGGACCTGCGTCAGCGGATCTACACCGAGGTCCAGGAGTTCGTCGCCGCCATCGCGCGCCGTGACGTCAACGAGCTGGCGAGCCGCTACGGCATCGCCGGCAACGACCTGGCCGGCCTCGATGAGCAGCTGGCGGGCCTGTCGAGCCCCGTTTCAGACCTGACCCTCTACCCTGTCGAACAGGCCGACGAGTACGTCGACGGCCACCACCGCCTGGACCTCAGCGAGCTGGAGGGCGGCGGCGTCGTCATCAGCTCCGAGCTGTGGGCCCACGATCGGGCCTGCGGTGCGCGCCTCATCGCCCACTGGAACCCCATGGGGATCTACCCCTTCGACTTCCGCAACGTGAGTATGTGAGTCATCTCCCGAGCGTCTCCCCAGCGCCCGGCAGCTTGAGTGCGCCCCCGAACCGGCAGGTACGGGGGCGCACACGGTTCTCGGGCGGTACGGGGGAGACGGGGATCGCTTAGGAGCGGCGCCGACGGATATGTGCCGGGGCTGTGAACCGCATAGACTGCCCGCCGTCAGTGTTATCCACCGAGAGGGGGCGTCTGTGTCGACGGCGCAGTACCCGGCACGGGCCCGTGTCGCCGCCTGGGCAGTGCACATCTTGACCATGTCGGGACTGGTGTGGGCCAGCCTGGCCATGCTCACCACCATCAACCCCCACCGGGAGTACACGTGGATGTGGGTCTGGCTACTCGTCGCCCTCGTCGTCGACGGTGTTGACGGCACCCTGGCCCGGCGCGCCCGGGTCTCCGAGATCATCCCCTGGTTCGACGGCGGCATCGTGGACATCGTCGTCGACTACCTCACCTGGACCTTCATCCCGGCGGTCTTCATGTACGTGGCCCTGCCGATGGGCCCCAGGCCGGTGGCGGGACTGCTCATGGCCCTCGTCCTGAGCTCGTCAATGTTCTGCTACGCCAACAAGCAGTGGAAGTCCACCGACTACTACTTCGTGGGCTTCCCGGCCGCCTGGAACATCGTGGCCCTCATGTTCTACGTGCTCCAGACCCCGGCGGTCTTCAACATCATCGTCACCCTTATCTTCGTGGTGCTGACCCTGGTGCCCACGCACTACGCGCACCCGGCCCGCGTCAAGCGCTTCCGCGCCCTCAACATCGGTGCGGTGGCGGTGTGGTTCCTGGCCACCTGCTGGCTGGTGGCGGTCTACCCCTACCGTCCGCTCAGCCTGGTCGTCGTCCTCATCGTCTCCGGCGGGTGGTTCCTGCTCGCCGGGGTGCTGCGCTCGATCCGCGGGGCGGAAACGACGGCGTCGGCGGCGTAGGCCGACTAGCCGCCCCCCGGGGTGCGCAGCCCCCGGGCGACGATTACGTCACGCAGCCAGCGGCCGCCCTCCAGCAGGAAGGTGGCCAGCACCAGGCCGATGACCACCATGATGACCCACTGCGGGTAGCCGGGGCCGTCCCCGTGGGCGCCCGACAGGAAGAAGTACACGTAGGGTGCCACGAAGGTGATGAGGGTGACGAGGAACCCGGCGAAGCGGATGCGGCGTCGCTTGCCTGCCACCATGGCGATGATCCCCCAGGTATAGGGCACCGCGGTGAGGATATCGATGGCCCACAGCACCCAGGGGTTGCCGTGGAAGCCGGGGGCGTAGACGGCCGGAAGCGCCCGCAGCGAGGAGTAGATGAACACCGTCGCGTAGGCCAGGAAGCGGGGGTTGTGCAACAACCGGACGATACCGGCACGCGGCACGAGATCGACCTTCGCCTCCTGCAGGGCGGCCAGGGTGTGCCGCGAGACGCGCAGCGGGTCCGTCCCCTCCAGGACGGTGCGCAGGTAGCGGATCTGCTCGGGTGTCCCGGTGGCCCACTCGTCCAGAAGGCGGCGTGGGCTCACGGCGACGACGACGCTGCCCTCACCGGTTCCCTCGCCCCCGTCTCTCTGAGGGGCTTCGACGGCCTCGGGCGCATCCGGAGAGGCAACGTGGACGAGGTGCTCGCCCAGGATGGTCCGCAGCAGCCCCACACGCCCCTTAGGAACCTCGCTCAGCCACAGGCGCTGCCCGTGCTCCACGGCCAGGGACAGGGCGTGCCCCAGGGCCCAGCCGCGCTCGTCGGGCGCCAGAAGCTCCTCGGGTGCGGAGATCTGGGCCAGCTCGGGCACCTCGGCGACGTTGAAGCGCGTCAGATCACCAACCCGATCGACGGCCGCCACCGTCCGCAGGATCTCGGGGTCCAGGACATGGCGCCGGGTGACGGGAAGCTCCGTGACGGATCGCAGAGCCATCACGTTCGTCACGGAGGAGCGGGGAGCGGGGGTGTGTTCGGGCATTGGAATGAGCCTAGAGGAGTGGGTGCCCGTTGTGTGCGGCCTGGGAGTCAATACGGGTCACTCCTCACCGGCCGGAGCGACGGCTCACGGCGCCGGGCGATCCCGTGTGCCCGCCGTCAGACGCGGGCCAGGACCTCGCCGTGCACGACGACGAACCAGGCGTCCTCGCTGGCGCCCCACTGCCGCCACGCCTGGGCCATCGCCTCCAGGTCGGCCCTGTCCGCCAGCCCCAGCTCGACGGCCCGCGGCCCGAAGGAGGTCAGGCACCGCTGCGCCCAGGTCTGCGACTGCCAGGTGCGGTCGGCGGGCGTGGTGTAGCACCAGGTGGAGGCCGAGGCCGTCACGTCGGTGAAGCCCGCCGCCCGGGCCCAGGACAGCAGCCGGCTGCCGGCATCGGGTTCGCCGCCGTTGGCCCGGGCGGTGGCCATGTAGACCGAGCGCCACTGCTCCATGCCCGCAGGCTCGGGGAACCAGGTCATGGCGGAGTAGACGGCGTCGCGCACGGCCACCATGCCGCCGGGGCGGGTGAGACGGCGCATCTCGGCCAGGGCCCCCACCGGGTCCGCGAGGTGCTGAAGGACCTGGTGGGCGTGGACGACATCGAAGGAGGCGTCCTCGAAGGGCAAGGCCATGACGTCACCGCAGGTCAGCTCCACCTGCTCGGACAGGCCCCGTTCGCTCAGCGTCGCCCGAGCCGCCTGCAGGGCATCGGACGCGGCATCCAGGGCGACGACCCGCCCCGGGGCGACGCGCTCAGCGAGATCCGCGGTGATGGACGCCGGCCCGCAGCCGACGTCGAGCAGGTCCATTCCCGCACTCAGGTGGGCAAGCAGGTAGGCGGCCGAGTCCGCCGCGCGGCGCCGCGAGTGCGCGCTGAGCACCGCCGCACTGTGGCCGTGGGTATAGCGGGCCGTCCCGACTGAACCGTCTGGAAGCTGTTCACTCTTCACACCTCCAGATCATCCAGGAATGTGATCTGTGTTGCGTGAACGTCCGGAATGCGGCCTTTGCGACGGCTATGTTTCCTCCGGATCGCGAGATGTTTCGTCTCAGTGAACGTCACGGTGGAAGTCTTCTCGCGGCGCCGCGGCGACCAGCCAGGTGCTGAGCTAATCCGCAAGGCGAAGGAGTCCCCCATGCAGGACGTTGTCGAGAAGGTCTATGAGCAGGTTGTGGCTCGCAACCGTGGAGAGGTCGAGTTCCACCAGGCCGTCCACGAGGTGCTGGAGTCACTCGGTCCCGTCATCGCCAAGCACCCCCACTACGCCGAGGGCGCCCTCCTGGAGCGCATCGTCGAGCCCGAGCGCCAGATCATGTTCCGGGTCCCGTGGGTCGACGATGCCGGCCAGGTCCACGTCAACCGCGGCTTCCGCATCGAGTTCAACTCGGCGCTGGGCCCCTACAAGGGCGGCCTGCGCTTCCACCCCTCGGTCAACGCAGGCATCATCAAGTTCCTCGGCTTCGAGCAGATCTTCAAGAACGCCCTGACCGCCCAGGGCATCGGCGGCGGCAAGGGCGGCTCCGACTTCGACCCGCACGGACGCTCCGACGCCGAGGTCATGCGCTTCTGCCAGTCCTTCATGACTGAGCTGGCCCGCCACATCGGCCCCTCCACTGACGTGCCCGCCGGCGACATCGGCGTGGGCGGCCGCGAGATCGGCTACCTGTTCGGCCAGTACAAGCGCCTGCGGAACTCCTATGACGCCGGCGTCCTCACCGGTAAGGGCCTGGCCTGGGGCGGCTCCCTCGTGCGCACCGAGGCCACCGGTTACGGCACTGTGCTCTTCGCCCAGTCCATGCTCGCCACCAAGGGCGAGTCCCTCGAGGGCAAGAAGGTTCTCGTCTCCGGTGCCGGAAACGTGGCGATCTACGCCATCGAGAAGGCCCAGCAGCTCGGCGCCACCCCCATCACCTTCTCCGACTCCTCCGGCTACGTCGTCGACGAGGCCGGGGTGGACCTCGAGCTGCTCAAGCAGGTCAAGGAGGTCGAGCGCGGTCGCGTGGCCGACTACGTCGAGCGTCGCCCCGGTGCCCGCCTCGTGACCGGCGGCTCCGTGTGGGACGTCCCCGGCGACGTCGCCCTGCCCTGCGCCACCCAGAACGAGCTCGACGGCGACGCGGCGGTCACCCTGCTGCGGGGCGGCTGCGGCGTGGTCTCCGAGGGCGCCAACATGCCCTCCACCCCCGAGGCCGTCGAGGCCTTCCAGAAGGCCGGCATCCTCTTCGCCCCCGGTAAGGCCGCCAACGCCGGTGGCGTGGCGACCTCCGCCCTCGAGATGGAGCAGAACGCCGGCCGCACCCGCTGGGACTTCGCCACCGCCGAGGCCAAGTTGACCGGCATCATGACCGACATCCACGACTCCTGCGTCGCGGCGGCCGAGGAGTACGGCCGCCCCGGTGACTACGTGCTCGGCGCCAACGCGGCCGGTTTCACCCGCGTTGCCGACGTCATGATCGCCCACGGCATCGTCTGATGCCTGGCTGATCCGGGCTCGCGCCCACAGCGACGGCGTCCGCCGCCTCTTCCCCGAGGTGGCGGACGCCGTCGTCGTGCCGTGGGAGGGAGCGTGCGGGATCGGCGCTCTTGGCAACCATCCACGTGGCTCGTTCCTCGCCGCGCTCCCGCTGTGGAGGCACGTCCCGACGGCGCTGACGGGCACCCGGGGGAGGCGGGCACGAGCGCTGTCTGATGAACGTCAGTAAGTGCCGTGAAAAAGAGTTCCCTGTGTCGCATGAGGCATACGGTTGCGTATGTTCCTCTCCTCGTCTTCTCCCGCGTCACCATCCCTCCGCCTGACAAGGAACGACATGCGACTGCACCCCACGTGGGCGGTCAGGGTCGGCGCCGTCATGTGCGCGCTGACGCTGACAGCCCTTAGTCCCTTCCCGCTCAGCCCACCCGCCAGTGCTGAGGAACCGGCCACCCCGGCCGACGCTCCGGCCGCCGGCACCACCACCATCGACCTGCTGGGCATCACCGACCTGCACGGCCACATCTCCCGGACCACTCAGACGGACCGCAGCACCGGACAGACATCCGTCGAGGACCCCGGTGCCGTCACGCTGGCCTGCGAGGTCTCCGCCGCCCGCGCCGCCAACCCCAACACGCTGTTCGTCTCCGCCGGAGACTCCGTAGGCGGATCGGCCTACGTCTCCTCCATCCTCCAGGACCGCCCCACCATGGAGGCGCTCAACGCGATGTCCCTGGATGCCTCCGCCCTGGGCAACCACGAGCTCGACCAGGGCCTGACCGACCTGGAGACGCGCATCCTGCCCGCCTCGAGCTTCCCGATCCTGGCTGCCAACGTCTCCGGCTCAGCTCCCCTGAGCGCCGAGGGCGGCGGCAACGGGGTCTTCATCAAGGAGGTCGGCGGTGTGCGCGTCGGCTTCGTCGGCGTCGTCACCGATGAGCTTCCCACCCTCGTGTCACCCTCAGCCCTGTCCACCCTCACCCTGAGCCCCGCGGTCGCCGCCGCCAACACCCGTGCCGCCGAGCTCAAGGACGGCGATCCCGCCAACGGTGAGGCCGACGTCGTCGTCGTGCTCAGTCATGAGGACGCGGCCTCCACGGCCACGAGCTTCTCCAAGAACGTCGACGCCGTCTTCTCCGGACACACCCACGTGCCCTTCGCCAAGACCGTCACCGGCGCCGAGGGCAACCCGATCGCCGTCGTCCAGGCCGACCACTACGGCTGGGCGCTGGGCCGCATCCGCCTCAGCTATGACCCCGCCAGCCGGAAGACCTCAGTGGTCAGCGCCGACAACGAGGACCTGCGCAGCTCGAGCTGCACCACCGACGCCTACGGCGTCGCCGGAATCGTGTCCCAGGCGGAGAAGGACTCCGCCGTCGAGGGCGGCAAGCCACTGGCCAGGATCGGCTCGGACTTCCTGCGTGGCTCGGACGGCTCCGGCCCCGGCGCCAACCGAGGCACTGAGTCCACCGCCTCCAACCTCATCGCCGAGTCCTTCCGCAGCTGGCTCGTCACCGACATCCAGCCGACCGGCGCCACCCGCTACGTGGGCATCATGAACCCCGGCGGCGTGCGCGCCGACCTGCTCTACGCCGCCTCCGGCTCGGAAGGCGATGGCGTCCTGACCTCGGGGGAGGCCTACACCGTCCAGCCCTTCGGCAACGAGATGGCCTACACGACCCTCACCGGCGCCGAGCTCAAGACTCTGCTGTCCCAGCAGTGGCAACCCGGCTCCAGCCGTCCCGTGCTCACCCTGGGGCTGTCCAGCAACGTCGACGTCCTCACCGAGGCCACCACCGCCCCCGCATACGGGGGTGAGGCCGCAGCCGCCCCCGCGATCCGCGAGATCCTCGTCGACGGCAAGCCGCTGGCCGACGGCGACAGCGTCGTCGTCGCCTCCAACGCCTTCCTGCTGGCGGGAGGCGACGGCTACACCGTCCTGAAGGACAAGCCCGTGACCAACACCGGTGTCCTCGACCGCGACGTCACCTCCGCCTACCTGGCCTCCTTCGGCGACCAGCCCGTCAAGGCCGGCTACTCCAAGCGGCAGACCGCGATGACCGTGGGGCCGGTGTACATCAGCTCAGGCGGCGCGCGCAGCACTGACACGGTCTCCGTGACCCTGGACTCCCTGGCCTACACCAACGCCACCGAGCAGGCAGCCGGCGCCCGGCGCGTGCGCGTGCGCGCGGGGGATAAGGAGCTCCTGACCAAGGACCTCGACCTCACCGTCGACCCCACCGGCCCGACCACCGGGCGGGTCGACTTCAACCTCACCTTCCCGACCGACGCCCCCACGCGCGCCTGCCGCACGGTCCAGGCCGCCACCTGCCGCTGGGCCTCCGTCGAGACCCTCGACTCCGCAGGCACGGTTCTCAACCGTTTCTCGGTCGAGATCGAGGATGAGGATGCGGCCGGCCCCGGTGCTGAGGCCGGTGATGGAGCAGGTGGCGGAGCGGACCCGGGTGACAAGACGGCAAAGGGGGCTGACGGTACTGCGGACGGGGCCGGCGGCACGGCGGATCGTGCTGACGGCACGGCGGCGTCAACCCCGCAGGGCGGCCGCGCCGCTGATGAGCCCTCCGTGGGTGGCGGCACCGAGTCGTCCGCCCGCAGCAGTGCGCAGCCCGCAGCCAACGCCACCCCGGTCGCGTCCGGGGCGCCCGGCCGGGCGGCCGAACCCGACCACCCGGCCAAGACGGCGAGTGATAGTCCTCTGTCCCGCACCGGCGCCTCGCTCAGCGCAGGGGTGCTCGCCCTCGCCCTGCTCGTCGTCGGCGGCTACCTCATCCTGCGCCGCAGACGGCAG
Source organism: Actinomyces acetigenes (assembly GCF_031296635.1). Classification (NCBI taxonomy): domain Bacteria; kingdom Bacillati; phylum Actinomycetota; class Actinomycetes; order Actinomycetales; family Actinomycetaceae; genus Actinomyces; species Actinomyces acetigenes. Next base: position 9,144 of record NZ_JASPFC010000007.1, on the reverse strand, counting down.
GTCGACTGACGCCGGCTGACGCAGGCTGTGTGCCAGGCTGACCCAGGCTGACCCAGCGATGCGCGGATCGAGACTCGTGCCCGTCACCCTCCACCGGGGGAGGCGGGCACAAGTCCTGTCTGATGGGGGTCGGCGATGGCGGGGCTCCACCGGGGATGGTTCGGGTGGTCCGGGGGCAGGTGGTCCGGGGGTAGTGGGGACTGCGGTTCGCGTCGAGGACGTACTTCCCGTTCGAGGACTGCGTTGTCCTACAGGCCACTGGGTTGCGCCCGCAGTCGTTTGTCGGAGAACGCAGTCCTGGTCGCAGAAGTACGTCCTCGACGGTGCGACGGCGCCCGTTGGGCGGTCCCTGTTCTCAAAACAACCTATGAAATGTATTGTAAGTCACTCAGGGGTAGACATGAATGTTCGAACAGACATACTCTCATGTCTGTTCAGACATTCAGAGTTGAGTGGATGCCCGAACGGGCGTACTGGGCTGACGGCACGGACCTTCCAGGGGGTGAACATGCGCATCAAGGACAGGCACCGCCAGATCGTGGAGCAGGTGCGCGGTGCAGGGCGGGTTCTTGTCACCGAGCTCGCCGAGCACTTCGACGTCACCCCTGAGACGATCCGCCGCGACTTGACCGCCCTGGACCGCAGCGGCGCCCTGCGCAAGGTCCACGGCGGTGCCATTCCCGCCCCCGCCCTGCCGGAGACCGGCGTGACCCAGCGCGAGCAGGTCAATCCCGCCGCCAAGCAGGCCATCGCCCGCGCCGCCCTGGCGCGGCTCGCACCGGGGCCCGGCATCACCCTCCTCATCGACGCCGGAACCACCACCGGGTCGCTCGCCCGCCTCCTGCCGGGCGACAGCGACCTGACCGTCATCACCAACTCCGTCCTGACCGCCGCCTGGCTGGCCGGCGCCGGACGCACCCGGGTGCGGATCCTCGGCGGCCAGCTGCGAGGACTGACCCAGGCCGCCGTCGGCCCCGAGGCTGTCGAGGCCCTGTCCACCCTGAGGGTCGACGTCGCCATCCTGGGTGCCAACGGCCTGAGCGCAGCCCACGGGCTGTCCACGCCCGACCCTGACGAGGCCACCGTCAAACGCGCCATGGTGCGCAGTGCCCGCCTGGTGGTGGCCCTGGTCGACTCCACCAAGATCGGCCAGGAGCACCTGGTCTCCTTCGCCTCCCTCGACGACATCGACCTCCTGGTCACCGACGTCGAGCTCCCACCCGCACTCATCGACCAGCTCACCACCACCGAAACCGAGGTACTTGTCGCATGATCCTGACCCTCACACCCAACCCGTCCCTCGACCGCACCGTCTCCCTGCCCGGGCCCCTCCAGCGCGGCGCCGTCCAGCGCCTGACCGGCGTCGTCATGGAACCGGGAGGCAAGGGCGTCAACGTCGCCCGCGTCCTGTCCAATGCCGGGCGCGCCGCCACCGCCGTCCTTCCCGCCGCCGAGCACGACCCCATCCTCGTCGCCCTGGGCGCCCTCGAACTGCCCGGCCTCACCGTGCGATCCGTGCCCGTGGCCGGACCCGCCCGCATCAACACCGCCGTCACCGAGCCCGACGGCACCACCACCAAGCTCAACGAGCTGGGCGCGGGCCTGAGCCAGGAGGAGATCGACGCCGTCGAGCACGCCCTCCTGGAGACCCTCACCCTCACGGGGGCGTCGTCCGGAACCTCCCCCCACCACTGGGCGGTCCTGTCCGGCTCCCTGCCGCCGGGCGCGCCGGCCAGGTGGTACGCCCGCCTCGTGGGGCTCCTGCGGGAGGTCGCCCCGGGGCTGCGCATCGCCGTCGACACCTCCGACGAGCCCCTGGCGGCCCTGGCTGCCGAGCTGCCCGGATCGGCCCCCGACCTCATCAAGCCCAACGGTGAGGAGCTCGGCCAGCTCGCCGGCCTGCCCGCCGAGCGCGCCATGGCCCTCGAGGAGGGCGCCGTCCAGGGGGACTACGGCCCCGTCGTCGACGCCGCCCGCCTCCTGGTGGGCCTGGGGATCGGCGCCGTCATGGTGACCCTCGGCCCCGCCGGCGCCGTCCTGGTGACCGCCGACGGTGCCTGGCACGCCACCGCCCCCAAGGTCCCGGTGGTCTCCACCGTCGGCGCCGGGGACTCCTCAGTGGCCGGCTACATCCTGGCCGACGTCAACGGCGGCGACGAGGCCGAGCGCCTGCGCACCGCCATGGCCTACGGCTCGGCCGCCGCCTCCCTGCCCGGAACCACCCTGCCCACACCCGCCGACCTGCCCGAGCAGTCGGCCGTCGTCACCCGGCTCGCCTGAGCCGGGGCGCCCGCGGGCGCTGGGGCCGCAGACCCGTGAGCCCCGCCTCCCGGCGCCTGTCGGCGGCCGGCCACCGCCCAGCCGGCTCCGCCGTCGACCGGCCACCGACTGTTTACCACCCGCCCCCCGATCCGCCACCTGACCACCACTCTTGACCACCTGTGACCCGCCGCAGCCCACCGGGCGACGGCACCTCGGACACCAAGGAAGACCATGACCGAGAACAAGCCCCTCATCATCCCCGAGCTGGTCGCGCTCGATGCCGACGCCGGCCCGAGCAAGGAAGACGTCATCGAGTTCCTGGCCACCACCGTGGCCGGCGCGGGCCGGGCCTCCAGCCCCGACGGCCTGGCCGCCGACGCCAAGAAGCGCGAGTCGACCGCCCCCACCGGGATCCCCGGCGGCATCGCCATCCCGCACTGCCGCAGCTCTCACGTCCTGGCCCCCAGCCTCGGCTTCGCCCGCCTGGCGCAGCCGGTCGACTTCGGGGCCGCCGACGGACGGGCCGCCGACCTCATCTTCATGATTGCCGCCCCTGACGGCGCCGACGACTTCCACCTTCAGCTCCTGGCCAAGCTCGCCCGCGGACTCATGCAGACCGAGTTCACCGATGCCCTGCGCCAGGCCGCCGACGCCGAGGAGATCACCCGCATCGTCACCAAGCAGGTCCAGCCTGAGCTGCTCGACGGCGGGCAGGAGAGCGAGGACGGCGCGGCCGGTAAGGCAGGTAAGGCCGGAAGCGCCGCGGGCTCGACCGCAGGGTCCGGCGCCGTGGGGTCCAAGGAGGCTGCGGCGTCGTCGGCCCCGGCGCAGGGGCAGACCGTTATCGTGGGGGTCTCCTCCTGCCCCACCGGCATCGCCCACACCTTCATGGCCGCCGAGGCCCTGGAGCAGGCCGGCAAGGATCGCGGCATCACCGTGGCCATCGAGGGCCAGGGCTCGGGCAAGATCGACGCCCTCGACCCCGAGCTCATCAAACGGGCCAGCGCCGTCATCTTCGCCCACGACCTGCCCGTCAAGGGCCGCGAGCGCTTCGCCGGCAAGCCCGTCATCGACGTCGGGGTCAAGGCCGCCGTCAACGACGCCGGCTCCCTGGTGGACAAGGCCCTGGCCGCGGTCGACGACCCCAGTGCCGCCCGCGTGCCGGCCGGCGGCGGGTCCAGCGAGGAGAGCGAGGAGGGCTCCGAGCACTGGGCCCGGCGCCTGCAGCGCTCGGTCATGACCGGGGTGTCCTACATGATCCCCTTCGTGGCCGCCGGCGGTCTGCTCATCGCCCTGGGCTTCCTCCTGGCCGGGTACGACGTGGCCAACCTCTACGAGAAGATCTCTATCAGCGACTACTCCCTGTGGAACCTGCCCGGCAACGAGTTCGTCCACGAGATCAAGAACTCGGCCGGCAACGTCGTGGGAACCGAGACGATCACCGTCTCCCAGTCCGGGCTGCTGCTGTACATCGGGTGGACGCTGTTCCTGCTGGGGCAGGCGGCCATGAGCTTCCTCGTCCCGGCGCTGGCCGGCTACATCTCCTTCGGGCTGGCTGGCAGGCCCGGGATCGCGCCCGGGTTCGTCATGGGGGTCGTCGCGGTTCAGGTCGGTGCCGGGTTCATCGGCGGCCTGGTCGGCGGCATCCTCGCGGGCTACTTCGCGGCCTGGCTTGCCGGGCTCAATGCGCCGGCCTGGCTGCGAGGGCTCATGCCCGTGGTCGTCATCCCGCTGGGCACCACGCTGGTGGTCGGCGCCGTCATGTACCTGGTCCTCGGGCGGCCCCTGGCCGCCCTCATGACCGGGCTGAAGGACGGGCTGACCTCCATGTCCGGGGGCGGGTCGGCCGTGCTGCTCGGCATCATCCTCGGGCTCATGATGTGCTTCGACCTGGGCGGGCCGGTCAACAAGGCCGCCTACCTGTTCGGCACCGCGGGCCTGTCCGAGGCCAGCGCCAGCAACACCGCCCCCTACGAGATCATGGCCACTGTCATGGCCGCCGGCATGGTGCCGCCGCTGGCGATGTCGGCCGCGACCTTCCTGCGCTCGCGACTGTTCACCAAGGCAGAGATCGAGAACGGGCGCAGCGCCTGGCTGCTGGGGCTGTCCTTCATCTCCGAGGGCGCCATCCCCTTCGCCGCCGCCGACCCGCTGCGCGTCATCCCGGCCACCATGGCCGGCGGCGCCGTGACCGGTGCGATGACCATGGCGATGCACGTCGGTTCCCGCGCGCCCCACGGCGGCGTGTTCGTTGCCTTCGCCATCACCAACTTCGGTGGCTTCCTTCTGGCGATCCTGGCCGGGACGGTGGTGACCACCGCGCTGGTCATCGTCCTCAAGGGGCTCGGTCGCAACGCCGACGGTGGGGGCGGCAAGGAAGGCGCCGAGGTGCAGGCCGCTGCCGCCGCCTGATTGAGCGGGCCTCATCGCCGCGTCGTGCGGGGTCCCGCCAGGTGCGGGGCCCCGCACGACGCGTGTGAGGAGCGAAGAGGCCGAGTCTGAGAGGCTCGGCGTCCCCGTTGACGCAGGACGCTCCCCGGGGAGGTCCGGCATAGGCTTCGCGCCATGGCTGCAAGACGACGCATCGACCCCGCCGCCGGCGCTCAGGCCCTGCGCCAGTGGGCCCAGGAGCAGGACACGTCCGGCGATGGAGCGGCCAACGCCCCTGAAGGACCTGCCGGCGCTGCAAGAGCCGCCGGTGGCGCTGCCACCGCCAGTCCCACCGACCGGGCCGCCCGACGTCGGGTGACCGCCACCGCCGTGCGCTACACCCTCGAAGAGCTCGCTGCCTGCGCGCCCGGGCGCTCGGTCGAGGTGCGAGTCCCGCCCTTCGGCGTCACTCAGGCCGTCGCCGGCACCGTCCACCGGCGAGGCACCCCGCCCAGCGTCGTCGAGACCGACGCCCCCACCTGGCTGGCCCTGGCCACCGGCCGACTCACCTGGCAGGACGCCCTGGCCGGCGGCACCCTGCACGCCTCCGGCGAGCGCTGCGACCTGTCCGCCTACCTGCCGCTGGTCAAGTTCTGAAAGCCTGTTGGACCGACCGGCGCTGGTATGGCCGTCGCCGTGCCGCCGTAGCGCCGCCGCTCCGATTCTGACTGTCGCTCTGCGAACCGGGGCTGCTCCGCGGACTCGTTGGGACACCCCCATGTCCTGAGGCGTCGCGGACCGTTGTGCCAACCGCACAGAGGACGAAAGTGTCACAAATGGCGACTTTTCAACGCGCCCTGTCGGGGCAGGCGTCAGGGCGCAAGGTCCTGACCAGCGTCAACGCGTTCTGACTGGTTGTCTGCGGAGCGCTCTCGGTCCTAAAAGTCGCCGCACGTGACAGATCGGGCCGATTCCGCCCCGTCCGTCTGCTGGTTGCTGCGCCGAGGGCCCGCGCCGGTAGGTTCGTCCCATGAGTCGCACGCGCCTGAGCACCTACACCGCCCCGCCCGCCGAGGTCGCCCGGACCTTGGACGCGTTGCGCGCGCACTACGAGGTCCCCACCGCCTTCCCACCCGAGGCCCTCGCCGAGGCGGAGGCCGCCGCCGGCGCCTGGGCCCAGGACGGCCCCGCCCGTCTCCTGGCCGACGGCGCCCGCGACGCCCGCGACCTGGAGCTGGTCACCATCGACCCGCCCGGCTCCATGGACCTCGACCAGGCGGTGCTCCTGGAGCGCCTGCCCGCGCAGCCCCACCAGGCCGGCACGGCCGCCGGGAACGTCGGGGACACCCCCGAGCCGGCGGCCACTTACCGAGTTCACTACGCCATTGCCTCCCTGGCCACCTTCGTCACCCCCGGTGGTGCCCTGGACGCCGAGCTGCGCCGCCGCGGCGAGACCATCTACGCCCCCGACGCCGCCACACCCCTGCACCCCGAGGTCCTCTCCCACGGCGCCGCCTCCCTGCTTCAGGACGCCGAGCGCCCGGCCTGCCTGTGGACCATTGACCTCGACGAGCGCGGCGAGGTCGTCTCCGCCCGCGTCGAGCGGGCCCTCGTGCGCTCGCGGGCGCGCCTCAGCTACGCCCAGGTCCAGGCCTCCATCGACGGGGAGAGCACCCTGCCCCGTCAGGTGCCGACCGACCTGCCCGAGCTCCTGGCCGAGATCGGTCGCCTGCGCCTGGAGCGTGAGGCCGCCCGCGGTGGCATCAGCATGACCACGCCCGAGCAGGTCGTCGAGGTGAGTGAGGCGGCACAAGCGGCAGAGACAGCACAGGCGGCGGAGCCGGCCTCGCCAGCAGGGGACGCGGACTCCACCGAGGGGCCCGGCCCCGCCGGCTACCGGCTCGCCTACCGTGTACCCGTGCCGGCCGAGCAGTACAACGCCCAGATTTCCCTGCTCACCGGCATGTGCGCCGCCCGGATCATGGTCGAGTGCGGCGTCGGCATCCTGCGGACCCTGCCGCCGGCGCGCCCTGAGGACTACGCCCGCCTGCGGCGCGTCGCCGCGGCCCTGGGCATCGACTGGTCGGCCTCCCAGCCCTACCCCGAGCTCGTGCGCGGCCTGGACCATGCCGTGCCCGCCCACGCGGCCTTCATGGAGCAGGCCATGTCCCTCTTCCGCGGATCGGGCTACCTCGCCTTCGGGGTGGGAGGGGTCGGGGTCCCCGCCGACGACGAGGCCTCCGACGTCGAGGAGGCCGTCCACTCCGCGATCGCCGCCCGCTACGCCCACGTCACCGCCCCGCTGCGCCGACTCGTGGACCGCTACGGCGAGGAGGTCTGCATCGCTGCCTGCGCCCAGGGGCCTGTGCCCGAGTGGGTCCTCCAGGCGCTGCCCGACCTGCCCGGCGTCATGGAGCAGACCGGCAGGCGCGCCCGAGCCATCGGCCGTGGGGCACTGACCGCCCTGGAGGCCCTGGTCCTGCGCGGGCACGAGGGTGAGGTCTTCGACGGCGTCATCACCTCCGAGCGCGACGGCCGCGGCGAGCTCGTCCTGGCCGAGCCCGCCGTCGTCACCGAGATCCGCGCCGGTAAGAGGGCCTTAGACGGCGGCCTCCCGGTGGGTGAGCGCGTGCGGGTCCGTCTCCTGTCCGCCGACCCAGCCTCCGGCATCCGCTTTCAGCTCCTGCGCCAGGAGCGCCCCTGAGACGGGCTGGCTCCGGCGACCGCAATGGGCAGATGGCGCCCGGGCGTGACAGACTGTGCGTGTGCGCACCGGTGAGAACCCCTCGCAGATCACCTTCGATCATTCCGACGGCGCCCGCTCCACACCGCGGGTCGACTCCTCCGATCCCCTGGGGCGGCCCAGCCGACAGAGCCCGCCCGATCCGGCGACCCCCGAGGCTCCCGGGGCTCCCGCAGGGCCCGTCGTCGCCCCCGGCCTGAGCGCCCTGCCCGACGACCACTGCGACGAGCTCGAGCCCTCGCCGCGCGAGGAGTGCGGCGTCTTCGGCGTGTGGGCCCCCGGCGAGGACGTCTCCCGCCTGAGCTACTTCGGCCTGTACGCCCTCCAGCACCGTGGCCAGGAGTCGGCCGGCATTGCCACCTCCAACGGCTCTCAGATCCTCGTCTACAAGGACCTCGGCCTGGTCTCCCAGGTCTTCGACGACCAGGCCCTGTCCAACCTCACCGGCCACATCGCCGTCGGCCACGTCCGCTACGCCACTCAGGGCGCCACCACCTGGGAGAATGCCCAGCCGATGCTCGGCCCGGCGGCCGGCTCCACCCTCGCCCTGGCCCACAACGGCAACCTCACCAACACCCGCGAGCTCATGGACGCCGTGCGCGCCACCTCCGGGGAGGACCTCAGCGGCGAGCTCGGCCGCGGTTCCTCCACCGACACCGCCGTCCTGGCCGCCCTGCTCAACCTCGTCTCCGAGCACGGCGCCCTGGAGGGCTGGGACTCGGCCGCTGACGTCCTCACCTCCGGCATCACCGACGACGCCGAGCTTGACGCCGCCTACTTAGCGCCGGCCCCCTTGAGCGTCCGACAGGCCGCCCACCGGGTCCTGCCCATGCTGCGCGGTGCCTTCTCCTTGGTCTTCATGGACGAGCGCACCCTCTATGCCGCCCGCGACCCCCACGGAGTGCGCCCCCTGGTGCTGGGGCGCCTGGGCAACGGGTGGGCCGTGGCCTCCGAGACCGCCGCCCTGGACATCATCGGCGCCGCCTTCGTGCGCGAGATCGAGCCCGGCGAGCTCATCGAGATCGACGAGGACGGCGTGCGCTCCTCGCGCTTCGCCATCGCCCGGCGGGCCGGCTGCGTCTTCGAGTACGTCTACCTGGCCCGCCCCGACACCCGCATCGCCGGACGCAGCGTCATCACCTCGCGCAACGAGATGGGCGCCGCCCTGGCCCGCGAGCACCCGGTGGAGGCCGACCTTGTCATTGCCACGCCCGAGTCGGGCACCCCGGCCGCCATCGGCTACGCGCAGGCCTCCGGCATCCCCTACGGGCAGGGTCTGGTGAAGAACGCCTACGTGGGGCGCACCTTCATCCAGCCCACCCAGACCCTGCGTCAGCTCGGCATCCGACTCAAGCTCAACCCCCTGCGCGAGGTCATCGAGGGCAAGCGCCTCGTTGTCGTCGACGACTCCATCGTGCGAGGCAACACCCAACGGGCCCTGGTGCGGATGCTGCGCGAGGCCGGCGCCGCCGAGGTCCACGTGCGCATCTCCTCCCCACCGGTGATGTGGCCCTGCTTCTACGGCATCGACTTCGCCACCCGCGCCGAGCTCATCGCCACCGGCATGAGCGTGGAGGAGATTTGTCAGTCCATCGGAGCCGACTCCCTGGGCTTCCTGTCCGTCGAGGGCATGGTGGCCGCCAGCGGCCAGAAGGCCGACGAGCTGTGCATGGCCTGCTTCACCGGCGACTACCCGATCCCGCCGCCGGTGCGCAGCCTGTCGGCCGCCGCCATCCCGGTGCGCCGCGTCCCGACCGCCTACCGCGGCC
>NZ_JASPFC010000006.1:0-133559 GCF_031296635.1 Actinomyces acetigenes | reverse complement strand
CCCGCTCTGCGAGCGCGGTGTCACTGTGGGCGACTATTTAGACGCACACCTGGCCGACGACCATCACACCCGGCCACGAATACGCAGGCCAGAGCCATACAGGCACGGGCACACCAGCCAATGGACGCCCTAAAAGTCGCCAAACGTGACACCCAGACCCCACAGTCGACCGCCGAGCCCCACTCAGCCCGCCCCACCCCTGGTACACGCGTTCGTAGGGTAGACCGCCGGTTCGTACCCCTAACCCCCGAACACGCGGGCTAACCTACGAACGCACCAGCTATGACATGGACGGCAGGGGCTTGGGAAATTGAGTGGGCGGTGGCGCGCACTGCCCCGGACACCTCTCGGAGGTCAGCTGGATCCCGGCCGTCCACCGCACTTCACATCCGAGCACCTCAGCTCACGCGATGTGAGTAATCATCATGACACTGACGCATGATCCCCTACGGCATATCCCCGCGCTCAGGGGCAAGCCCCATCTTCGCAGCCGACACGTTCCTCCCCACCATCCATGCATCCCAATCAGCAACCCCACTCAGTTCCGAATGGCGGCGCGCCTGGCTCCTACGACCGCTGTCCCCATCGCCACTGACCCGATGAGCAAGCTGAGGCCGACGATCATCAGCCAGCGTCCCGGGAATTGGTGAGCGACGCTCATCCAGCCCCAGGGCGCCAGCCGCCACAACCAGGTGGCCGCCATGACGTCGTTACCGCCGATGAGCAGCCCTATGACGACCAGGATGATGTTGAGGACGATCGCCACGACGATCCGGGTACTCAGAGCCACCGCCAGGCTGACAGCCGCGATCATGAATGCCACGGCCGGCATCACCATGAGCCCGTAGACCGGGCCGGTCACTGCCGGCAGGTTCGGGTCGGTGCGGGTCAGAGTGTCGCCCAGGACCGTCACGATCCAGGAGACGACCAGGACCGGGATGAGGAAGAGAGCGCTGAGAACCGTCGTCGAAACCAGAATCCCGCATGCCCCCCGACGAGTGATGAGGGTGCGCCAGGCCGGCTGGAGACGCCCCCACACCGTGATGCCGGTGATGGCCGCGGCGACAGGCACACCAACGAGCTCGAGGAGGATCTGACCATAGTCTGGCGGGTAAGCGACGCGGATAGCCCCCAGGCAGGCAAGCAGCAGGGCCGCCAGGACTACCCACACGATCCAGGGCAGCACGCCGGCCATTGCCAGCACGGTACTGCGCGTCCCAGGAATACGGGCCATACGGGTGGCGGGCGTGGCGCGGAACGCCGGGGTACCGCGGGGCGGCAACAGCGGAGCCTGCGCCAAGGCCTGATCCGAGCCGGCCCCCGGTAGCACGCCGTCATCGAGGTCCCTGCCGGGAAGTAGCCGGCTGAGCCAGGAAACCGACAAAGTCGAGGACCCGGCGCCACCGGGAGCGCCGCAGAGAAAGGCCAGTCCGACGCCGATCAGGGTCAGGCCGGTCGTCAGCAGGAACCCGGGCAGGATCGGGTAGCCCCATACCGGCGAGCCCTCCTCAAGCAGGACAGAGTTGCCGTGCACGCCCAGCAGGGGCAACGGGACCCTCGCCGTCCAAGCCCACGGGAACATCCACCAGTCGCTCCGTTCGGACTGGACCACGCCCGCCACGGACCAGACGAAGCCGAGGATAGGGACGACCCCTACGGAAACAACTCGCAGCACGTGGAAGGCTGCCATGCCCCAAGCGCAGGCGCCGGTGACGACGATCCACATGTAGGTAGCGAACAGCAAGTACCGGTCCCAAGGACCCCAGCCGTTGCCGACGATCAGGGCGTGCCCCACCACCGGGGCGACCAGCGCCACCTGGCAGACCAGCGCGGACAGGCTCAGGACCACGAGGCGGGCACCCGCCACCCGGCGCGGCGCGACGGCACGCCACGCCGTCCCACCCTGACGCCACCGCTGCTCACGCCACTGAGCCATCGCCCCGGTCAACAGCCCCAGAGGCACCGCGAAGCCCCCGGCATACATGTGCATCCATGCCAGAGCATTGCCGTTCCACTGGAGCTCCGTAACCACTCCTGAGGAGATTGAGGCATTCGCCAGGATGATGGTGTGAACGGTGAAGATGAGAGTCGCCCCGATGACACCCCAGGTGAAGGTGCGCCGACTGCGGGTGAGCTCGGCGCGCACCAGGTCCCACAGGCCTACTCTCACCTCTGCCTTCCCCTGCGCCTTCACCCGGGTCTGCGGCCGCACAACGGTGCTCATGCGCGCACCTCCGTCCCGGCGGGGCGTCCGCTTCCGGTGACCGCCGCAAGAAATGCCGCCTCCATGGCCCGCTCATCGTCGGCGTCAGCGAAGTCGGCCAGCGGCCCCTCGTAGACGAGTCGTCCGGTTGCCAGGGCCCCGATGTCGTCACTCATGCGGGCGATCTCGCCGAGCTGGTGGCTGGAGACGACGACGGTGCGGCCCTCGTCGGCCAGGTTCCGCACAAGATCGCGCAGCTCGATGATGCCCTGAGGATCCAGCCCGTTCTGGGGCTCGTCGAGGATGAGGACCTCCGGGTCGGTCAGAAGCGCCATGGCCAGCGACAGGCGCACCTTCATACCCGTGGAGAAGGAGCCGGCGCGCTTCCTACCGACTCCGGCCAGCCCTACGCGCTCCAGGAGCGGGTCGATCGTCGCCGGTGAGGTACCGGTCAGACGGCAGTGGACGAGCAGGTTGCGCCGCGCAGACAGCTGGGGGAAAAGGGCGGGACCGTTAATGGAGGCCCCCACCCGGGCCAGGCTGTGACGGGAGAACGGAGCCCCCTGGATCTCCACACGACCGGCGTCGGGTGTGAGCAGCCCCAGGGCGATATTGAAGGCGGTCGACTTGCCCGCCCCGTTGAGACCGAGCAGCCCGTACACGCGACCGGGATAGGCCGACAGGTCGAGGCCGGAGAGCACCTGCTGGCGGCCGAAGGACTTCGATACCCCCGTCAGTCTCAGCCCGGGGGTGTGACCGGCGCCGTGGGCGGGGGAGGAGGGAGGTGATGCTGTTGCGGTGGCTGTCATGGCCCCATACTCGTGCGCACCGGTACCTCAACGAATCCCCACCAGGGATACAGTCCGTACCCGCTCCCACAACCCCGTCTCCTCCCTGGGGAGGAGAGCTACCGCGGCTGGACGAGCCCAGTGGTCAGCGCGTAGATGACGAGCTCGACCCGGTTGCGGCAGCCCGTCTTGCCCAGGATCATCTTGACATGGGACTTGACCGTCGACTCAGCGACATGGAGCCGCTCACCGATCCGGGCGTTACTCAGCCCCTGGCACACCAACGCGAGTACGGCGTCCTCCCGACCGGTGAGCGCCTCATAAGGCCCCGACGGCGCCCCCACAACGGGCACGGCCCCATCGGCCGGTGCCGACGGTGAGGCCGACGACTGCGGGGCACCGGGTCCGCCACCTGCATCAAGGTGCGCCAGAACGGTACCGGTGACAGCCGGATCCAGCCAGGACCCTCCGCCGGCAACGACGCGGATCGCCTCCAGCAGCGTCGTCGGCTCGGCGTCCTTGAGGAGGAATCCGTGGGCGCCGGCGCCCAGCGCCGCCAGGACAAGATCCTCATCATCAAAAGTGGTCAGAACCAGGACCCGCAAGGAGGCAGTGGCCGGCGTGGCACGCAGCTCACGAATAGCACTGACCCCGTCCAGGACCGGCATCCGCAGATCCATGAGCACCAGATCGGCCCCTCCGTGGGGACCGGTGGCCAGAGCGGTCAAGCCCTCGATGACCTGACGCCCGTTGACGGCCTCCAGGACCACCTCCATATCGGGCTGTGCAGCCACGAGAGCGCTGAAGGCGCTGACCAGCAGCGGCTGATCGTCGACAACAGCCACCCTGATCGCACCGGTCGTCCTGGTCGTCATCTGCAGTCTCCTGATTCTGTCTCGCCGGCCATCGTGGCGTTCGCGGGCAGCTCGAGCGGCGCCACAGGGAAGTCGACGTCGATGGTGAAGATGCTGTGGTCCTTGTCGTTGTGGACGCCGTGAGCCATGGTTCCGCCCACGAGCCTGAGTCGCTCCTCGAGGCCGACGAGCCCGCTACCACCGAAGGGGGAGTGCTCTGCGACGTCCGGCACCGGGTTGGCGACGTGAAGGTGGCAGGAGTCCTGCGACAGTGTCAGGCTCAGCTCGATCTGGCCGGTTCCGTGCCTGACGGCATTGGTGAGGGTCTCTCCTACCAGACGCACGAGGGTGAGGCGTTGTATCGCCGACCACGCCGAGTTGCACCGCTCCAGGACCTCCGGTTCGGGAAGCACGGCGCTGATCCGGCTCCCCGAGCTGCGAGTGGTCTCGATGAGGGCCGGGATGGTCCGTAGGTCCGCCAAGGGAGTGATCTCGCCGGCGTCGGAGCGCAGCACGGAGACGAGCTGGCGCACGGAGGTCAGGGAGACATCGGCCGTGTCACGCACCGTGGTCAGGGTGCTGCGCAGCCGTTCCTCGCCGCCCAGGGCCAGGCCGGTGGCGGCCTGCACCTTGATCGTGGTGAGGCTGTGGCCCACGAGGTCGTGGAGCTCTCGGGCCAGGCTGAGGCGCTCGGCCGCAACCGCCTGGGCCGCGGCGATGCCGACGTCGAGGGCCTGACTCTCGGCGATCCGGCGCCGGGAGGAGGCCAGCAGGTAGGTGAGTACCACGGCACCGACGAAGACCAGGCTGGAGAGTGCTCTGACCAGGAGGATGGTTCCGTCCCAGCCGGAGCCTGTCGTCGGGTCGGCGTCTGATTCGTAGGGCGGGGTGTAGGAGGCGAGGGTAACGGGGTTGACCAGGGCGCCGGCCAGAGCCAGCAGGAGTGCCGCCGTGCCCCAGCGCCGGTCGGGCTCCCAGCGGGTGACGGTGTAGAGACTGGTGATGGCCGTGGCGATGATCGGGTTGAGGCCGAGGTTGACGGGGGAGAGGACCACGAGGATCGCGTAGGCCGCCAGCAGGGCGTAGGTCGCGATGAAGGAGGCACGTAGAAAACGCAGCCTGCTGAACTGCGCCAGCGCCAACGCCAGACACAGGGCGAAGTCCGCAACATAGATGGCATAGCCGCCGAAGCGCACGATGAAGGTGACCGACTCCAGTGCGAAGGCGAGGAAGACGATCCCCAGGGCGAGATCCACGACCGGGATCGAGTAGCGTGCCCAGCGGCCTCTTCGCCCCGGCACCATGCGATGACGGGCCTGCCAGTCGTAGGCCGCTGACAGACTCCCTGTCGTCGGCAGAACCGCGCTGCGGGCCGTCGCGCCCGGTTGGCCGTCTCGATCAGCCATGTTCCGTCTCCGTGTCCAGGATCCGGCGCGTGTGGCGACCGGCCGCCGCTGCGGCGATGAAAGCGGCCGCGTCCTCATCCAAACCTCGTCGCATGGTGGACAGCCTCACCCCGGTCTCCGCCTCCGCCTCCCGCAGCAGCTCCAGGAGCCCGTCAGCGGGGACCTCGACGAGTCGGTGCTGCTCGGCGCCCGGCCGGGGTGCGCACAGGGTCTCGGCCTCCTGACGCACCTGCACCCCCAGCGGCCCCTCCAGGTCGGGGACGACGACGTCGGCCCCCGCCAGCGCTACCCGCCCGTACGCCGTCATCGAGTGGTGGGACACGCCCCGGTGGCGGGCGCGGGCATCGGCCTGGGAGACACGTAGGCAGGCCACCGGGTGTCCACCCAGCGTGGCGATGGCGTTGATCGCGTCCCCGCAGGCCACCCCGGAGAAGCCCCAGGGCGTCTCGGTGCCCAGGTTCCCGGGCCCCTGGATGACGACGGCGGCGTCGGCGTGCAGGACGTGTCGGGCTGCCAGGAGCGCGTTGTGGACGCTGACCGCCTCAATGTCACCGCCCCAGGCCTGACCGGCCGTGATGGTTCCGACCAGCCACCCAGCCTGGCTCAGGGAGGCGACGACTCGTGAGTAGACCAGGGGCAGTGCCCCGCCGTCGGTCATGATGTAGACGACGCGCGGTTGCTCCTCACCGCTGGGGGAGCGCAGCCCGGCGAGCACCGCCGGCAGGCTCGAGTGCAGGTCGGCCACCACCACCGGCATCCCCTCCAGGTCGAGGCTGCCGATCGGCTGGGACAGCAGGCCGTGGTGGGCAGTGGCCTGCTCGTCGACACCGGTGACCATGACCTGGTCCGGCATGTAGCGGGCCTTGACGAGGTGCCCCTCACGCGGCGGGTCGGTGGGCAGGACGTCCAGGCGAGCGCTGACCATGGCGTGCCCACCCGTGCCCAGGGCGCGGTCGAGGGCCGAGACCTCCAGCCTCACCCGCTCCCCGGCGTCGGGCAGCCCGGTGAGGGCCTCGTAGGCGACCGCACGGACCCGCTGGCCGGGCAGCAGGCCGCCCGCACCGCTCGGAGCCCCGACGATCTCCACGTCCAGCTCGGCGCAGGATCGCCCCGCGGCTCCCCATGCCGCCCTGGTCCCGGTCACTACGCCGTCGCGCCACATCATGGCGGCAGACTATCTGGGCGCGCGCGTCACCAGCCGCAGGCCACCGGACTCTCCTAGGCTGGGGCACCGTGAGCCAGCCGACCCGTAGCACCGAGGAGCGCCTGGTGAGCCTCCTGCTCACCTTGCGCAACACCACCACCGGTCTCAGTGCCGAGGAGCTCGTGGCCAGCGTGCCGGGATACGGCTCGGCGGGCCCCTCCACCAACCCGGTCTCGGCGCGCCGCAAGTTCGAGCGGGACAAGGACACGCTGCGCGAGCTCGGCATCGAGGTGACCGCCACCGGACGCCCCGAGGAGCCCCGCTACCGGATCATTGAGGAGAACTACACCCTGCCCCCGCTGCACCTGAGCGCCGAGCAGGCCGCCTGCCTGAGCCTGGCCGCCTCCGCCTGGCGCGACGGCGACCTTCCCGCCACGGCCCGGCGGGCCCTGACCAAGCTGCGCGCCGTCAGTGAGGAACCGACCGGGGGCAGCTCCGCCAGCCTGCCGGCCCTCACCGCGGACCTGTCCGGCGACGAGATCCCCGAGGAGCTCATCACCGCGGTCGACGAGCGCCGCCTGGTCACCTTCGACTACGTCTCCGCCCGCTCGGGCAGCACCCGGGCCCGCACTGTCGAGCCGCACCACCTGCGCCTGGCCGAGGGCGCCTGGTACCTCGACGCCGTCGAGCCCACAGGCACCCACAGCCCAGACGACAGCAGGGAACCGGAGGGTCCGGCAGGAGCCCCCGCCAGGTTGCTGACCTTCCGCCTGGCCCGCATCACCGGGTCAGTCACCGTCCACGGGAGCCCGAAAGCCTTCACCCGGCTTCCCGCCCAGGTCCCCAGCCGCCGGCGCGCGCTGCTCGCCGCCCTTCCGGGGCGGGCTCTGGGACTGCGTCTGGCCGGAGCCCACCTCGATCCGGATCAGCCCCCTCCGGCCGACCTGCCTGCGCACCTGGAGGGCCGTGATCTCATCGCCGTCGAGTACGAGGATCCCTTCTCCTTCGCCGGAACCGTCGCCGCTCTTGGCGACGCCGTCGTCGTCCTCGCCCCCGACTCCTTGCGCCAGGCGGTCCTGTCCCACCTGCGAGGCGCCGCCCGGCTCACGGCACCGGAGGGGGAGTGACCATGGCGCGCGCATCCGCCTCCGACCAGCTCACGCGGCTGCTCGCCCTGCCCGCCTGGGTCGCGGAGCACCCCGGCGTGACTCTCACGGAGGCCGCCAAGCACTTCGGCGTCACCCCCGCCGTCATTGAGCGCGACGTCAACACACTGTGGGTCTCCGGTTTGCCCGGTGGCATGCACGGGGACCTCGTGGACTTCGACGCCGCGGACTTCGAGGCCGGGCGCCTGCGCCTGGCCGAACCCCTGGGGCTGGACCGCCCGGTCCGCCTCACCCGGCAGGAGGCGATCTCTCTGCTCATGGCACTCAGGGTGCTCGCCGACCTCCTGGCCGACGACGAAGCCTCCGCACCCGTGATCGCCTCCACCCAGCAGGCGGTGACCGCCCTGCTCAGCTCAGGCGCCTCCGCCGATGGCACCAACGCGCACGTCGATCCTGGAACCGTCACCCCCATCGCCCCGGACCCCGCGCACACCGGAAGTTCCAGCCATACGTCCCGGATCCTGGCCGCCGTGCGCTCCGCTCTGCGCGACAGGCGCCGCCTCCACCTGGTCTATGTCTCCGCCACCGACACCCCCTCGGAGCGAGACGTCGATCCCATCACGCTGGAAAGTGATGGATCACATATGACGCTGGTGGGCTGGTGCCTCAGCGCCAAGGCCGAGCGCAGCTTCCGCCTGGACCGGATCACGTCAGTCACGCTGCTCGATACCCCTTCTGTGCGGCACCGCGCCTCACGCAGAAGGAACCAGCCCAAGGCCGACCACTGCGCGGGGACCAGGCCTCGCGCCACGCTGGTTCTGCAGCCGACGGGCCGCTGGCTCGCCGAGCAGGTCCCGTGCCTCTCCCAGGAGGAGACCGCGGACGGCCACCTCAGGGTCGTCGTCGAGGGACGCGACCGCGCCTGGCTCATCGGCCTGGTCCTCTCCGCGGGGCGTCATCTCATTGCGGTGGAGCCCCCGGATCTTGCCCAGGAGGCCGCAACAGCAGCCACACAGGCTCTGGCCGCATATCACTGCTGAACCCTGCCCCGTCCGCCTTGGGGAGAACCATGAGGACCCTCGTTCTGAGGCGTCCGCCCGGGAGGCTACACTCAGCCCGTATCGATAGCCCCTACCACAAGGAGCAGCGCCGTGAACCTCTTTAAGCCGTCGCACATCATCTTCCTGCTCATCGTCGTCATCCTGCTGTTCGGCTACAGGAAGCTGCCTGACATCGCCCGCAGCGTGGGTCAGTCCATGAAGGTCTTCAAGAAGGAGGTCAAGGAGCTGCGCGACGACGACTCCAAGGACTCCCAGGCTCAGATTCAGCAGCCGCAGGAGGGCACTTACTACACCGAGCCCACCCAGTCCGGCCAGACCGCTCAGAGCACCGAGGGCTCATCCCAGAAGTGATGTTATCCGGCGAGAGCCGGTGACCTGCAGAAGAAGGAGGCCGCGGTGCCCAAGCTCCCTCAGATCAAGCGATCGAGGCGCAAGGACAACCCCGAGGCGCGCATGTCCATCGGGGACCACCTGCGCGAGCTGCGCCAACGTCTCTTCGTCTCCGCCGCGGGCGTCATGGTGATGACGGTCGTCGGTTACCTGGTCTACGAGCGAGCCTTCGCTCTCATCACCCGGCCCATCGAGCAGGCCAATGCCAAGGGCGCGCATCTCACCTTGAACTTCGACACGATTCTGGCCTCCTTCGACATGAAGCTCGAGGTGTCGATCTGGCTCGGTATTCTGTTCTCCTCCCCGCTGTGGATATACGAGTTCTGGGCCTTCGTCGGACCGGGCATGACCCGCAAGGAGAAGGCCTACACCTGGGCCTATGGCACGGCCGGTCTGTTCCTCTTCCTGGCCGGTGCGGCTCTGGGGATCTGGGTGATGCCGCACGCGGTGGCCATCCTCACCAGCTTCATCCCTAACGGCCCCACCGCCGGAGTGATCGGGGCGAATCTCTACCTGTCCTTCATCATGAGGATGGTCCTCGCCTTCGGCATCGCCTTCCTCCTGCCCGAGGTCCTCGTCGCCCTCAATATGCTCGGGCTCATGCAGGGAAAGACCATGCTCAAGGGCTGGCGCTGGGCCATTGTGGGTATCGTCACCTTCATGGCCATTGTCAACCCGATGCCGGATCCCTGGTCCATGATCTTCATGTCCGTTCCCATTGCCGGCCTGTACTTCCTGGCCTGCTTCATCTCCATCAGGCATGACAAACGGGTGGAGAGAAAGCGCGCCCAGCTCGACGCCGAGCTCGAGGCCGCCCTGGCCGAGTAGCCAGGCGCAGCTGCTCATATTCGCCTGGCTTGTCTTTGCTCTTCCTTCTATGCGTATCGCTCTGCTGTCCAACCCCACCTCGGGTAGAGGCCGTCACGCGGCCGCCGACGATATTGCCCTCCGGGCTCTCACCGAGGCCGGCCATGAGGTCCTTCATGTCCGTGGCAGCTCCTACGAGCAGACGCGTCGCGCAGGACGGACCCTCCTGGGCGACGGGCCGCACCGGAACATTGAGGCACTGGTCGTCGTCGGCGGGGACGGCATGGTTCACCTGGGGGTAGACATCGTCGCCACGACGGGCGTGCCTCTGGGCATCGTAGCCACCGGCACCGGCAATGACATCGCCAGGCACTTCAATCTGCCCAGCCGGGATGCGGAGGCCTCCGCCCGCCTCATCAACCAGGCGCTGTCCGGTGAGGGAGCAATCACGGCGGTGGACGCGATCTACGCCTCACGCCCCGACGGCACCCTGCTCGCCCCGCAGCGTCGCTGGTCCCTGGCCGTGGTCAGCGCCGGGGTGGACGCCGCCGTCAACGCCCGCGCCAACACCCTTTCCTGGCCCGCCCGTGAGGGACGCTACGTACGCGCCTTCACCGCCGAGCTCGCGACGCTGGCACCCTACGGCTACCGGGTCACCACCGATGAAGGCACCTGGGAGGGGCCAGCGCTCCTGCTGGCGGCGGCCAACACCCGTTACATTGGCGGCGGCATGGACCTGGCGCCCCAGGCCGACCCCACCGATGGTCTGCTGGAGGTGCTGCGCCTGGATCCCGTGGGCCGCACCCACCTGCTCACCCTCTTCCGCCGGCTCTTCCGCGGCACACACCTGACTGACCCGGCCGTCCACGTGGAGCGCAGCCGCACCGTCACCATTGAGGCGCTCGCTGAGCGAACCGGCCGTGACCGGGGCCTGCGCCCACCACCTCACCCCTTCGCCGATGGCGAGCCGCTGGCCGAGCTGCCCCTGCGCCTTGAAGCCGTCCCTGACGCCGTCCGGCTGCTCCTACCGGCTCAGGGCTGATCCGGCCCGTAGGGTGTTGCCATGAGCTCACCAGCAGAGCGCTATGCCGCATCTCGACGTCGACAGGCTGCCTCCAGCAGTGAGCTCGCCCAATTCGCCCAGGGCTATGACTTTCCCCTCGACCCCTTCCAGGAGGAGGCCTGCGGCGCCGTCGAGAGAGGAGAGGGCGTCCTGGTAGCCGCCCCGACGGGCGCCGGCAAGACGGTGGTGGGGGAGTTCGCCGTGCACCTGGGCCTGGCCCGGGGACTCAAGGCCTTCTACACCGCCCCCATCAAGGCGCTGAGCAACCAGAAGTACCTGGATCTCGTGGCCCGGCACGGTCAGGAGCGGGTGGGGCTGCTGACCGGTGACACCTCCGTCAACCCTCACGCGGACGTGGTGGTCATGACCACCGAGGTGCTGCGCAACATGCTCTACTCGGGCTCGCGAGACCTGGACCGACTGGGCTTCGTGGTCATGGACGAGGTCCACTACCTGGCCGACCGCTTCCGCGGGCCGGTGTGGGAGGAGGTCATCATCCACCTGCCCGCCGAGGTCCAGGTGATCTCCCTGTCCGCCACGGTCTCCAACGCCGAGGAGTTCGGCGACTGGCTCGGCCAGGTGCGCGGCAGGACCGCCGTCGTCGTCTCCGAGGAGCGCCCCGTCCCGCTGACTCAGCACATGATGGTCGGTCGCCGGCTGCTGCCGTTGTACTCCCACCACCCCGCGGATACGGCTGAACAGTCCGAGCAGACCGAGCTGGAGCGGCAGGCGGGGCAGACGGGGCAGCCCCCGCTCAACCCCGAGCTGCTCAAGGCCGTCAAGCAGGCCCGGCGTGCCGCCGCCTCCGGTGGCGCATCAAAGAACGGCTACCGCGGCCGCGGTGGTGGTTCGGCCCGAGGGCCGCAGCCCTGGAAGCGCTCCGCCCGAGGCGGACGAGCGCCTCGCCGCGGCGAGGGGGGAGCCCGCACGGCCAGGTTGAAGCCGCCCTCGCGACTGCAGGTCGTCACGGCCCTGGAGGGGGCCCGCCTGCTGCCCGCGATCGTCTTCGTCTTCTCCCGGGCGGGCTGCGAGCAGGCCGTCCACCAGGTGGTCAGCGCCGGGGTGGACCTGACCACCGAGGCCGAGGCGGCACGGATCCGGGAGGTCATCGAGCGACGTACCGCTGACATCCCCGCCGGCGACCTGGGAGTCCTCGGCTTCCACTTCTGGGCCCACGCCCTGGAGCGTGGTGTTGCGGCCCACCACGCGGGGCTGCTGCCGGTGTTCAAGGAGACGGTGGAGGAGCTCTTCAGTGCGGGCCTGGTCAAGGTCGTCTACGCCACCGAGACCCTGGCGCTGGGCATCAACATGCCTGCCCGTACCGTCGTCCTGGAGTCGCTGCGCAAGTGGAACGGCTCGGCCCACGTCACCCTCAGCCCGGGGGAGTACACCCAGCTGATGGGGCGGGCCGGGCGCCGCGGCATCGACGTGGAGGGCCACGCCGTCGTGCTGGCGGCCGACGACGTCGAGCCGGCCACGGTCTCCTCACTGGCCTCCCGGCGCACCTACCCGCTGGTCTCCGCCTTCCGCCCGACCTACAACATGGCCGTCAACCTGCTCGAGCGCATGTCGCGGACGCGGGTGCGTGAGGTGCTCGAGCAGTCCTTCGCCCAGTTCCAGGCCGACCGCGGCGTCGTGGAGCTGGCCGCTCAGGCTCGCCGCAAGCGCCGCAGCCTGGAGGGCCTGGAGAAGGACATGACGTGCCGTCTGGGCGACTTCCGCGAGTACGCCTCCCTGCGCCAGGCCATTGCCGACGCCGAGGCGGACCTGTCGCGGGACAAGTCCGCCTCGCGCCGCAGCGAGACGGGGCGGACCATGAGCTCACTGGGACGCGGTGACGTCATCGTCTTCCGCAAGGGTCGACGCCGCCGCCACGGCATCGTCCTTCAGGTCGGTGCCGACCGGACCGGGAACCCGACCGTCACGGTGCTGGGGGAGGACTCCCGGGTCGTCGCCCTGACCCCTGACACGGCGCCGGACGGCGTCATGCGCGTGGGCGTCCTGCGAGTGGCGGACTCGGTGGACCCGCACCGGCCCCGGGACCGGGACCGGCTCGTTCAGCGCCTGGTCGACGCTCTACGTGCCGGGGACCTGGAGGGCGGCAAGCGCACACGCACCCGCTCCAGCCGCGCGCAGGCCCGCCGGGACAGCGCGATCGAGAATCTCGAGCGTCTGCGCCACGAGATGCGCTCCCACCCCTGCCACGGGTGCCCCGACCGCGAGGAGCACGCCCGGGTGGGCCGCAAGTGGTCCAGGGCCCAGGCCGAGGCCGAGCGCCTCCAACGGCGCATCGAGACTCGCACCGGCACCATCGCGCGCCTCTTCGATGCCGTCTGCGAGGTCCTGCTCGAGCTGGGTTATTTGCGTCCTGTGGACCGGGGGCACCCGGAGCGTGAGCTGCGGGTCACCGGCGTAGGCAAGGTGCTGGCCAGGATCTACGCCGAGCGGGATCTGCTCATCGCCGAGTGCCTGCGCACGGGAGTCTTCGAGGATCTCAGCGCCGCAGAGCTGGCCGGTGCGTTGAGCGCCTGCGTCTACGAGCCGCGACTGAGCGCCCAGGCGATCGGGCTGCCCGTGGCGCCCGCATCCAGGCTCGGCCAGTGCCTGCGCGCACAGCTGGGGGTCTCGCACCGGATCCACGACCTGGAGTCCCTTGCCCGCATCGAGGCCTCCTCGGGGGCAGAGCCTGCGCTGGCCGGTGCCGTCCAGGCCTGGTGCGACGGAGCGCAGCTGGCGGACATCCTGGATGCCACTGAGCTGACGGCCGGGGACTTCGTGCGCTGGTGCAAGCAGCTGCTCGACGTCGTCGGCCAGATCGCGAGTCTCTCACCGCCACCGGATGCCGCCCCTGAGCAGGCCAGGGCGGTCACCGACCTGTCGATGCGCGCCGCCGAGGCCTCTCTGGATCTCAATAGGGGAGTGGTGAGCTGGTCCGCCGTGTGACGCTGGGACTAGTACTCTCGTTCCAGCCGATACTCCGGACGACAGGACTCATGCCCTTATGTCAGGCTTCTTCGCCCTCCTCGACGACATCGCCACGCTCGCCAAGCTGACGCTGTCCACCGTTGACGACACGGCCTCCATGGCCGTCAAGGCCTCAGCGAAGGTCTCGGCGGCTGCTGTCGACGACGTCGCCACCACGCCCCAGTACGTCACCGGCATCACTCCGGACCGTGAGCTGCCGATCATCAAGAAGATCACGCTGGGCTCGCTGCGCAACAAGCTCCTCATCATTCTGCCGATCGGCCTGCTGCTGACGGCCGTGGCGCCGTGGCTCCTGCCGGTGGCGCTCGTCATCGGCGGCACCTACCTGTGCTTCGAGGGCGGGGAGAAGATCCTGGAGCGCTTCGGCGGCGCTGCTCACGCCAAAGAGGAGACCGGCCCGGTCGACGAGGCCCAGATCGTCCGTCAGGCCGTGACCACGGACTTCGTCCTGTCCACCGAGATCATGCTGCTGGCCCTGGCCGAGGTGGAGGGGGAGTCCTCCATGCGGCGCATCATCGTCCTGGTCCTCATCGCCCTGCTCATCACCTTCGCCGTCTACGGCCTGGTGGCGGCCCTCATCAAGCTCGACGACGCCGGGGCGCACCTGGCAGGCCACGGCCGCACCGGCACCATCCGCTCGCTGGGCCGCGCGATTGTGACGTCTGCGCCGGCGCTCTTCCGCGGTATCGGGATCGTCGGGACCGTGGCGATGCTGTGGGTGGGCGGCCATATCCTAGCAGTCAACCTCGCCAAGGTCGGTTTCCACCCGCTGCACCACGCCATCGAGTGGGCCGAGGAGCTCACCCACAACCCGGTCCTGTCCTGGATCACTGGAACGGCTATGTCCTGCCTCATCGGAGCCGGCATCGGCTCCCTGCTGGCCCTGGCCTGGCAGCCTGTGCATCACGCTCTGGCCCGCCGCCACAAAGGTTAACAATCAAGTTACCCGTATGCTTCACCGCGTGACAGTGCCCTCCCGCTTGCCCTCCAGGCTGCGTACTCGGCTGCTTTCTCGATCCCCCCTCTGGCTTCACCGATCAGTGCCCGCAGCGGTGGCGCTGCTGGCGGGCGTAGCCACCTACGCCGCCTTCCCCCCGATGAACCTGTGGTGGTCGGCCCTCATCGGGGTCGGGGCCTTCATGCTCCTCATCAGCGGCCGCCGCTTCTGGGCGGGCACCGGTCTGGGACTGCTCTACGGCCTCGGCCTGTTCACTCCTCTGCTGCACTTCACGATGGTGGGCATGGGCAACCCGATCGGCTGGATCGCGCTGACGCTCTTCGAGTCCCTCTTCCTGGCCGGACTCGGCGGGGCCTGGTCCCTGGTGAGCCGCCTGCCACTGCTCCAGGGGACTGCCCAGGGAAGGCGGCTCACGCGGCACGTACCTGCCGGCGCGGCCGGCGTGCTCTTCTTCGCCGTGCTGTGGTCCGGGGTCGAGGAGCTGCGCTCGGTGTGGCCGCTGGGCGGCTTCCCCTTCGGGCGCCTGGCCTTCGCCATGGCGGATGCCCCCATCCTGCCGGCGGCGGCCTATGTCGGCAGCGCCGGGGTGGGGCTGCTGGTGGCACTGGCGGCCGCATGCATCGCTCACGCGGCTCGATCCGTCTATGAGCGCCGCGCCATGCCGGTCCTCGTCTGCGCAGTGCTCGCTGCGGCTGTGCTCATTGCGCCGAGGACGCTGCCACTGCAGACGCGCGCTGAGAACGGCACCGTCCGTATCGGAGCCGTGCAGGGCAATGTGGCCACAGACTTCGAGGACGCCTTCAACCGGGCCCTGGAGGTGACCAGCAACCACACCACGGCGACGAAGCAGCTGGCCGCCGACGTCGGCCCCGGCAGCCTCGACATGGTCATCTGGCCGGAGAACTCCGCGGACCTGGACCCTCGCGACTACCCGGCATCGGCGACCATTGTCGATGAGGCCGCCCAGGCGGTCCAGGCGCCGGTGCTCGTGGGCGCGGTTCCTGTTGTCGGCGACATCCGCTACAACGACATCCTCATCTGGAATCCCGGAGACGTCTCCGGGAAGACGGCTCATCCCTACTACCGCAAGCACCGGCCCGTGCCCTTCGCGGAGTACATTCCCTCCCGTTCCCTGGTGCGGCGCCTGACCACTCAGGTGGACCGGGTCGGCATCGACATGCTGCCCGGTACCGGCCCCAGCACATTGACGGTTCCGGCCGTCACCCAGGGGCGGAACGTCACCTTCGCCATGGGCATCTGTTTCGAGGCCGCTTACGACGACTCCCTGCGCGCCGGTGTCGCACAGGGAGGGCAGGCGATCATCATCCCGACGAACAACGCCTCCTTCCTCGACTCCGGCGAGGCCGCCCAGCAGCTCGCCCAGGGGCGCGTTCAGGCGGTGGTCCACGGCCGCAGCGTCATCCAGGCCTCCACCGTCGGCTACACCGCCATCATCAACCCCCGTGGTGAGGTCGAGCAGATCACCCGGCCCTACACCCAGGCGAGCCTCGTGGCCGATATCCCGCTGCGCAGCTCACGCACCGTCGCCGACCGGCTCGGTGCCGCCCCCGGATTCATCCTCCTCGCCGGTGCGGGTCTACTGGTGGGAGCCGGTATCCTGAGCCGGCTGCGCCCAGGACGAAAAGCAGTGGCTGCGTCTGGGAATCGCAGGCGTCGCCGCTGATCTCAGATAACCTCAGGGCGCCGCCACTAGCCTCGGCGCAACACCACCCCCAACCTTGGAGACAGAAGTGAAGGCACTCGTCGTCATCCCCACCTACAACGAGATCGAGTCCCTGCCCACGGCACTGGACCGGGTCCGCGAGCACGCTCCCGAGGCAGACATTCTCGTCGTCGACGACGGTTCCCCCGACGGTACCGGGGACTACGCCGACACCCGCGCGCACGAGGACTCCCACATCCATGTCCTGCACCGTTCGGAGAAGAACGGGCTGGGCCCGGCCTACCTCGCCGGGTTCTCCTGGGCACTGGCCGCCGGCTACGAGCTCATCGTGGAGATGGATGCCGACGGCTCCCACCGCGCCGAGGACCTGGCCCTGCTCATTCAGCGCGCCGAGATGGCCGACGAGCCGGACCTCGTCATCGGCTCACGATGGGTCTCCGGCGGCGCCACCGAGGGCTGGGACGCCAAGCGCGTGGCCTTGTCCAAGGTTGGGAACCTCTACATCAACGCCATGCTGGGTCTGCGCGTCAAGGACGCCACCGCAGGCTTCCGGGTCTTCCGTGCCTCGATCCTGCGTCGCATGGACCTCGGGAAGGTCGAGGCCCTCGGCTACGGGTTCCAGGTCAACATGACCAAGTTGGTTGACGAGATCGGCGGTCGCATCGTGGAGATGCCGATCACCTTCTTAGAGCGGGAGGCCGGACAGTCCAAGCTCTCCGGGGGAATCTTCACCGAGGAGCTGTCCCTCGTGACCCGTTGGGGAGTGGCCAAGCGCTCCGGCCAGCTGCTCGATGCGGCCAAGCTCGCCGGGAGCAGGCTGCGCGCCGCCCGCGACAGGCGCCGCCGGGCCACTGCCGGGTACCGGCAGCAGCGCCCGACTGGCTCATCTCGCCAGAAGCGCTCCTAACGGCCCCGTCAGCCGCTGACCCGCTCGCGGTAGACCTCACCGCTGCGCAGCGCCTCGAGGCGCTCATTAAGGAGAACCTCGAGCTCATCGACACTGCGGCGCTCCAGGAGCATGTCCCAGTGGGTGCGCGGGGTCTTCTTGGGCTCGTCGGGCTCAGGCTCGTCCTCACCGCGCCGGGCGGCGAGCTGGCCGCACTCGGGGCACTCCCAGGTGGGAGGCACCTCTGCCTCGGTGGACATCGGGATCCTGGTGACGTGCGCCATCGGGCACTCGTAGCTGATGATCATCCGCTCGGCGAACTCGACGCCGTCCTCCGACTCCATCGACTTCGCGCCAATGGTCATGCCTCGCAGTGCGCGGTCTGCCATGCTTCTGGTCTCCTTATGGCTCGTCTCTCGTAATGTCCCGGCTGACAAAGCGCACGGCTCCTGCGCAGCCTCCAGGGCACCTACGTCAACACCGGGGGAGGGCTCGGTGTTCCCGTTGGGTTACCACTGGGTTCTCCCGGTATCGACGCGATCAGGGTAATGATGATACCGGTTGGCGTCTAACGCGACGTCGTCTGCCCGTTTCAGCGAAGAACTGTGCCGTCTCATGACTTCTGAGAGTTTCGGATGTCATGACATCTGAGACACTGGTTGGGTGGCTTGCCGGGGGACCGTGCGGTACGCACCACGCCTAACCAGTTCAGCCCCGGCCTCCGGGCTCGCCCTTGGGTGAGCGCCTCGCGTTCGTAGGGTAGGTCGCGAGTTCGTACCCTGAACCCCCGAACGCGAGGCATAAGGTACGAACGCGACGCCGGCCTACGCGGCCGACTGCGCCGCCAAGACACCACACCAAAAGACTTGACACTCACATGTCTCTCAAGTGAGGAGACAGCACAGTTTCAGCGAAGAACCTTCTGTCAGCATCGCCAGAATCTCCGGAACAGGCGCCTACAGCCTGTGCGGGCCGGCAAGGAACGGCATACTTGGTTCCATGGCTCAGCGCATCGGCATTCTCACGGCGGGCGGCGACGCCCCGGGACTCAACGCAGCGATCCGAGGCTTCGGAAAGGCGGCGATCCAGGAGCACGGCTGGGAGCTCATCGGCTTCCGGGACGGTATGCGCGGCCTGGCCGAGAACCGCTTCACCGAGCTCGACCCCGCCGCCCTGTCCGGGATCCTCACCACCGGCGGAACCATGCTGGGAACCAGCCGGGACAAGGTGCATCGCATGATGGTGGACGGCGAGCCCCGTGACATGGTGCCCACCATCGTGGACAACTGCGAGAAGGACGGGATCGACGCCCTGGTCTGCCTCGGCGGGGGCGGAACCGCGAAGAACGCCAAACGCCTCATGGATGCGGGTCTCAACGTCATCCACCTGCCCAAGACCATTGACAACGACATCGTCCACACCGACTCCTCCTTCGGTTTCGCCACTGCCCTAGAGATCGCCACGGAAGCCGTGGACCGCTTGCACTCGACGGCGCACTCCCACCACCGCATCATCCTCACCGAGATCATGGGGCACCGGGCCGGCTGGCTGGCCCTGGGCGCGGGCATCGCCGGTGGGGCGGACGTCATTCTGCTGCCAGAGATTCCATACTCGGTGGACGCGATCGCGGACAAGATCGAGCGACGCCGCTCCCACGGGTCGTCCTTCTCCGTGGTGGCCGTGGCCGAGGGGGCATTGTCAGTGACGGATCACGCCGAGCTGGAGCACGCCCGTGCCCTGGTCAAGGACGCCTCCAGTCCCGAGCGCAAGGCGATGGCCAAGCGGGGCGTCAAGCGTCTGGAGGCCTCCCACCGCGCCAACACCTTCACCTTGGCCGAGCAGCTGGAGAGTCTGACCGGGCTGGAGGCGCGCGTGTCCATCCTGGGGTACGTCCAGCGTGGCGGTTCACCCTGCGGCGCGGATCGCCTCCTGGGTACGCGCCTGGGCGTAGCCGGGGCCAACGCGATCGCCGAGGGCCGCTACGGGGTCATGGTGGCCGACCGCGGTCAGGGCACGGAGCTGGTACCACTCAAGGATGTGGCCGGACGCACCAAGTTCGTTCCGGCCGATCACGAGTGGATTCAGGCCGCTCGCGCGGTGGGGACGGCGCTGGGGGACTGAGAGCCCAGTCTGCGGCGGGCGGCTGTGCGCCTCAACGGGCCAGGAGCGGCCCGGGAATCCAGGCGGTCTCTCCCGGCTCCACACCGGCCGAAGCGTCTCCGGAGACGATAACGTCGGCGCGCCGCCAGGGACGGTCCTTGGCGAAGAAGAGGCGCTCGCCGGCCATCCACCAGTGCCAGAAACGCACCGACTCCTCGGCGTCGCCGTTGACTCCCTCAGCGATGTCCCGCTTGATGCCGCGGCGCTCGGCTACGTCGTCGCTGGTCTGGACCCACACGTGTGCGTCAATGAGGCTGCGGACTGCCGCCAGGCCGGCCCCGGTTCCCTCGACGAAAACCACGGGGGAGCCGGCCGGGATCCGGATGGAGCCCTCGCGTCCGTGCTCGCGCCACTTGTCCGGGACAAGGTCGAGGCTGCCGGCCTGACGCAGCCGGGTCAGGGTATCGACGTACAGCTGGTCCCAGTCGTAGAGCGGCTCGTTCCAGATGAGGTCATCCAGGTGGAGGACCTGCGCGCCAGGGACGGCCGCGGTCAGCGCCGTGGTGAGCGTGGTCTTGCCCGAACCGCCTCTCCCGTCGACCGCGACGATCGCCGGCCGCCCCTGCGGGGCTCCGACAAGGCTCAGCAGGTGCGCAACGAGCTCATCGGTGGCGCTGACCTGCCACCGAGTGACGGCGGGTTCCTCGGGCTGCAGCTCGATGGACTGGTCGGCGTTGACCCATCGGGGGCTCTCTCCGTCGGCGGGCTTGTTCTGGTGACAGCACATGGTGAGTCCTTTCAGGCAACGGCTCATGAGGGTCAGGTCGAGGATCTGACCATGCTTCTCGCCGGCCTGTGGGACAGTGCCGACAGTGGTGAAACCATAGCGCGCGTGCAGGTGCACCGAGGTCGCGTTACCCGCCTCGATCAGGGCGATCATGGTACGGTCCCCGGCCCGCCGTGAGGCCTCGATGAGGGCGGCGAGGAGCCTGGCTCCCAGCCCTTTCCCTTGAGCCGACGGGCTGAGGTAGATCGAGTCCTCGACTGTGCGGGCGTAGCCCTCGTAGGAGCGCCAGGGACCGGCCACCGCGAACCCGACGACGTCCTGCGGCCTGCCGCTGACGTGGGCGACGAGAGCCGTTCCACGCTGCACCATGGGGGCCAGCCAGGTCTTGGCCTCAACGGAGTTCTGCTCGATGCTGGTCCAGATGGCCAGGGACTCCCGCACGGCGGCGTTGCGGATCCGGCGGATAGCGGAGCAGTCCACCATGGTCGCCGGACGGATCTGGTAGGTCTGTGCCGTTGTGGTCTCGCGTGAGGGCATGTTCGTTCACCTGCTCGATGTACCGGGCGAGGTACTGTCCCGTCGGCGTACTTCGGTCCGTCACCATCTGCGTCAGTGTTCCGGTGAACACGACACGGCCGCAGTCCACGAGGCGGCCCAGGAGCGTCCCTGGTTCAGGTGATGTTGCCGGACGTCGCCGACCGGATGGCGAGGACATGATGCCGTGCGCGTTCCTCAGCAGAACAAGCCCCACTCATTCAACGCCGATAATGTACATTATGTCATTCTTGCTGGAGCGACCCTCTCCCGCGACACGCCGCAGGACTTGGGCGTCCTGCCTGGTCGCCGCCCCGCGACGGCCACTACCCCTGAACCGTCCGCCGTGCGAGCCCCAAGCGGCATGTACCCTCTCACGGAGCGCGCCAGCCGGCCCGCTGCTGATTTTCCCTTAGGGAGCCCAATGTTCCTCGCGCTGCGCGAGATCCGGCACGAACCCGCCCGCTTCACGCTCATCATCTCCGTCATTACCTTGGTGGCTTACCTCACATTTTTCTTGGCTTCGTTAGCCGTGGGCCTCGCCCATCGCTACCGCGCCGGCATCGACGGCTGGAACTCCGCCAGCGTCGCCGTCACGGACGCCTCTAACGAGAACCTCTCCGCCTCACGCTTGAGCGACAAGCAGCTGAGCGCGGCCACGGACCTGGCCAAGGACAACGGGACCACGGCCTCTGCCCTGATGAGCACGGCCGCTGTTGCCCAGGTACCTGATGTCAAGGACGAGGACGGCGGGGCCTTGCGAGAAGACATCTTCGCCTTCGGAATCGATCTGGACGGACAGCTCAGTCCACCAGTGGCCGACGGACGGGCGATCTCCGCCCCCGATAGCGAGGTCCTCGTCGACGACTCACTGAAGGCCAAGGGACTCGCAGTCGGTGACACGCTCCGGCTGCTGGGCTCCGACCACGACTGGACCATCGTCGGCTTCACCCATGACACCACCTTCCAGGCGGCGCCCGTCGTGACCGTGGACAGCCAGGCCCTGAGCCAGCACTGCCCCGCCAGCCTGTCCCCGGCCGTCTCCGCCGTCGTCTTCACCTCCGACCTGACCACCAACAGCAAGGCCACACAGTCCGCCAAGGACGCGGGACTGACGATCCTCACCACCGAGGAGCTCGTTCGCACGCTCCCCGGCTACTCGGCCCAGGTCCTCACCTTCAGCCTCATGATCGGCTCACTGATCATCATCGCCTCCACGGTGCTGGGCATCTTTATCTACGTGTTGACGCTGCAGAAGAGGCCGGTACTGGGCATCCTCAAAGCCCGCGGCGTTCCCACCAGCTATCTCATCCGCTCCGGATGTGCCCAGACCCTCGTGCTGTCGGTCGTCGGCATCGGCGTCGGCCTACTTCTGACGATAGTGACGTCCCTGTTCCTCCCCCGCGCCGTGCCCTTCAGGATTTCCGCTCCGCTGGACCTTCTCATCGTCACGGCATTCATCGTCATCTCCGTCATCGGAGGCTTCATCTCCGTACGGGTCATCTCCCGCATCGACCCCGTGGAGGCCATCTCATGACCGCATCAGCAGCAGCGAGCGAAGCGACAACCCCCGTCATGTCCCTGGAGTCAGTGACCCGGAACTACCGTCAGGGCGATGAGATCGTTCATGCCCTGCGTAGCACTGACCTTGAGCTGCGTGCTGGTGAGCTGGTGGGAATCCTGGGCCCTTCCGGCTCAGGGAAGTCCACGCTCCTGACCATCATGGGCGGCCTGCGCACTCCCTCCAGCGGCACCGTGACAATCTCCGGTCAGCCCTTCTCCGACCTGTCGGAGAAGCAGCGGGCCAGGCTCCGACTTCGGCGCATCGGCTTCGTCCTCCAGGCCTCGGGGCTGGTCCCCTTCCTGAGGCTCAACGACCAGTTCGGCCTGCACGACCGAGCGGCACGATCGAAGGGCGACACTGACAGACGGGACCATCTGCTGGACTCGCTCGGTATCACGAAGCGCGCCCACGCCTATCCCTCCGAGCTGTCCGGGGGCGAGCGTCAGCGCGCTGCCATCGCGGTGGCGCTCTACCACGACCCAGACATCATCCTGGCCGACGAGCCCACCGCCTCTCTGGATACTCGACGGGCGCAGGACGTCGCTCATCTGCTCGCCGACCAGACCCACGAGCTGGGCAAGGCCACGGTGATGGTCACTCATGACGAGCGGCTGCTTCCCGTATGCGACCGGGTACTGGTCATGCACGACGGCGTCCTGACGGAGCAGCACATGGCCAAGGATGACGAAAGCCAGAGCGACTCGCAAGATGACCGCTGAGCTGCCCTGGTTCCCTCCAGCCTGGAGAACTACAGTCGGTAGCCGTGTCCACGATCCCGCACTCCGACCACTTCCCCGTTGCCGTCTTCCTTGGTGATTCCATCACCACCGGCTGGCGAGCCCTGAGCCATCCCCGCAATCGCTGGACCTCTCTGGTGTGCGAGCACCAGCGGTGGCGGGAAGTGAACCTGGCGGCGGACGGTCTGGGTTTCTTCGCACGACGCGGGGGCCACCTGCCCGGCGGGCAGCGCTCGCCGTCGTGCCGTGACACCACCTGGCTCGAAGCGGTTCTGCGTTGCGAGCCCGACATCGTCACGATCAGCCTGGGCCTGAACGACGCCGCCTTCCTCCCCTCTCAGCGTGAGCTGGTCGAACAGGCGATCGACCACGACCTCAGCTTCGTCGCCACACGCCTGCGGGGTGCGCCGGTTGTCATCGCCCCCTACTTCCCCTCACTGGAGGCCGGCCCACGCTTCCAAGCCGTCCGCCGCCTCGTTCATGAGAGGGCCACCTCCCTGGGTCTGACCTCGACCGACGCCTTGAGCACGGCCATCAACGGTGATGAGGACCGGCTGGCCATCGACCAGATCCACCCCGACGACGCCGGACACGCCCAGATGGCCCGCGCCATGATCTCCTTCTACGCTGAAATCCTGCCCGACACGTAACACTTCCAACCACGTTTACGCAGGTCAGTTGGGTAATGGCCCCCTCGAGGCATATGCTTGGCGGCAGATCGCACTCACCGTGACCGACTGAAGGAGCTCGAGGACCCACTCGTGGAGTCACACCGCGAACCCACACTGGCCGATGTCGCTCAGGCTGCAGGCGTCTCACTGACCACAGTCTCCCGCGTGCTCAACAACCGCGGTTACCTCTCCCAAGAGACACGGGAGCGGGTGGCTGAGGCGATTGCGCAGCTCAACTACCGCCCCAATCAGATCGCCCGAGCACTGCACGGCAAGTCGACGCATTCGATCGGCCTGATCGTCCCCACCGTCGCCCTGCCCTTCTTCGGCGAGCTGACCGAGCACGTCGAGGACTTCCTCGCAGAGCGCGGCTACAGGACCTTCGTCTGCAACTCCATGGGCAAGGCGGATCGGGAACGCGAATACCTCGACCTTCTCGTCTCCCACCGGGTCGATGGCATCATCTCCAGCGCCCACAATGACGGCCTGGCCGACTACAGCTCGATCCGCCTGCCCCTGGTCAGTGTGGATCGGGACCTCTCCCCCATCGTCCCCAATGTCCGCTGCGACAACGAGGCCGGCGGTCGGCTCGCCGCCGAGCACCTGCTCAAGCGGGGGGCGCGCCGCCCGGCCCTGCTGACTTCTCGCACGGGAACCCACAACCTGCGGGAGAAGGGCTACCGCCAGGTGCTCCAGCGGGCGGGTATCGAGCCGGTGGTCCTGACCGTCGACTTCAACACACCCAATAGTGAGCGCCCCGGCCTCATTCGCGAACGGCTCAACCTCGTGGCCGACGACGTCGACGCGGTCTTCGCCACCGACGATCTGGCTGCCGCGCAAGTGATGGAGTGGGCGGCCCAGCGTGACCTGAGGATTCCGGACGACTTCAAGGTGATCGGCTTCGACGGAACGGTCGCCATGCAGCACGCCCTGCCAGCGCTGACCACGATCCAGCAACCCATTACCAAGCTGGCACGGGCAGCGGTCGACCTGCTCCTGAACCGGATCGAGTCGACGACGGCCGTCTCCTCGGAGAGCACGCCGTCGGGCGGTCCCAGGATGAAGGACCTGCAAACTCCCTCCCCCATGCCGGTGAAGCTGCTGCCCGGCCGTACCGCCTAGTGATCCGTTGACGATACTCGGGGCCCCGACCTGGATGGTCGAGGCCCCGAGTATCTGTGTCACAGACAGTCCTTGAATGGATCAGGCCGTGGCCTGTGCGGCGTCGGCCTGAGCATTCTCCTTGCCGTCATCGGAGTCGTCGGTCTTGCGCACAACGTCGAAGAGGGCATCACCTCGGTGAATCGTTCCAACACCGTGCTCCTCGATTCCCTCGTAGCCCTGGGCGTTGGAGACGACGATGGGGGTGACGGTCTGGTAGCCGGCGGCTCCGACGGCGGCCCAGTCGACGTCCACCAGCGGCATGCCGCGCAGAACCTTGTCGCCTGCCTTGACCTTGGGGCTGAAGTGCTTGCCCTCGAGCTGGACGGTGTCCATGCCGACGTGAATGAGCAGCTCGACTCCACTGGCGGCTCGCAGGCCGTAGGCGTGACCGGTCGGGAAGGCCACGAGGACCTCTCCGTCGACCGGGGAGACAACCGGACCCTCGGAGGGGGCGATGGCCATACCCGGGCCGAGCATGCCCGAGGCGAAGGTCTGGTCCTCCACCTCGGACAGCGGGATAGCGCGCCCCTGGATCGGAGCGGTGACGGTGAAGTCCTCGGCGGCCTCAGCGGGCAGCTCGACGGTCTCGGCGTGCTCGGCCATGGCCTCGGCTTCCAGGGCGGCCTCATCGGCGTCGACGTCATCACCGGCCAGAGAGGCCTTACCACGGGTGGTGCCGTAGGCGAAGGCAGCGCCGAAAGCAGCGAAGAAGACGATGACCTCGAGGATGAGGTACTTGACGATGTCGTCGGGAACGATCGAGACGAAGCCAACGAATCCGGCGGCGCCCAGAGCCTGGTTGTGGATGTCGAGCAGGGCGACGGCGGCGCCCCCGAGGGAGGCCACGCCCATTCCGATGAAGAATGGCCAGCGCAGACGCAGGTTGACACCGAAGATGGCGGGCTCGGTGATACCGACGATCGCCGAGACACCACCAGCACCGGCCAGACCCTTCATCTTGGAGTCCTTGGTCAGGAGGAAGACCGCCAGGGTCACGGCACCCTGGGCAATGTTGGCCATGGAGGCGATCGGGAAGATGAAGGAGCCGGGACCGCCGCTGCTCATCTGTGCGATGAGAGGCAGCTCCACTGCCGGGAAGGACTGGTGCAAT
The DNA here is from genome assembly GCF_031296635.1 of Actinomyces acetigenes. Taxonomy (NCBI): domain Bacteria; kingdom Bacillati; phylum Actinomycetota; class Actinomycetes; order Actinomycetales; family Actinomycetaceae; genus Actinomyces; species Actinomyces acetigenes. The sequence goes on along the minus strand of NZ_JASPFC010000006.1, from coordinate 107,556 downwards.
CCGGTAACGACGATCGGCGAGTAGACCAGGCCGAAGAGGAAGCCACCCACGGGTCCGGCGGTCGTGTACAGCCAGCTCAGGCCGTTGGTGATGCCGTCGGAAAGCTCGCGTGCCAGAGGGCCGACGACGACGAAGGTGAGGAAGCCAGTCACCAGCAGCGTGATGAGCGGGGTCAGCAGGAAGTCGGCAGTTCCCGACAGGCGCTTGTGAAGCCATTTCTCGATGTATGCCAGCAGCCATGAGACGCACAGGACGGGGATGACCATGGCCTGGTAGCCGATCTTGTCCACTGTCAGGCCGAAGAGGTGCCACACCTCAATGGTGCCGGCCTGTCGAGCTGTCTCGATCTCGTAGGCGCTGGTCAGTTGAGTGGAGACCATAGCGGCCCCCATGGCCGCACCCAGGTAGACGTTGCCGCCGAAGCGCTTGACTGCGGAGAAGCCGACGAGCACCGGCAGGAAGGCGAAGGCTGCCGAGGATACGAGGTTGATGACGTCGTCGTAGTCGGCAAGCCATGAGAACCGGTCGACGAGTCCATAGGCGCCAGTGGGGTTGTCCGAGGTGACAAAGGAAGGCGCAGTGAAGAAATCGGCCGTGAGGACGTTGTGAATCGCCATCATAAGACCGCCGGCGACCAGGGCCGGAAGCAGCGGGACGAAGATATCCGCGATTGCCTTGATGAAGCGGGAGAGCGGGTTACCGCCCTTGGCGGCCTGCTCCTTGGCCTCGTCCTTGGAGACCTCCTTGACGCCTCCGGTTCGGATCATCTCGGAGAAGACGAGGTCGACGTCTCCCGGTCCGACGATGATCTGGAACATACCGCCCGCGATGAAGGTGCCCTTAAGATCGGGATCCTTGTCGAGAGCCTTCTGATCGACCTTGTCCATGTCATTGAGGACAAGACGCAGACGCGTTGCGCAGTGCGCTGCTGCGTTGATGTTGTCGGCGCCACCGACGTACGTCAGGACGTCCTTCGCCACGCGGGCGTGATCCATGGCCACCCGGGGGTTTCCTTTCTCGTGATGGGACCGCAGCACCTGGGAGGGCGGGGAAACCCAACGGTCGGGATCATCGCTGACTCCCTGCGGCCACACCTGTGTCAATCGATAGTCACATTACAGTGAGTTAGAGCACCCTGCAACCGGAGAGAAAGGTCCTGGTCAATTCCCTGTCTTCGCCCTGTTCAGGAGCCCTTTGCTCCCGTGGCAACGCCACGTCGGGAAGGCCTCAGGACGGTGCAAAAGTCCTCGCGCTGCCAGCTGTCAGCGCGAGGCTCTCCCCCACCATCAGCCGCGCTCCCGAGCTGTTGATGTCGACGAAACTGCGCAGGGTGAGCACCAGCGCCCCATCACCGACGAAGACCTCAGTCAGCGAGCGGTCATGGATGACCTCCAGCACCGGCTCGCATCCTTCAGGAAGTGTTACAACGCGCGTGGAGCCGTGCTGGGTATAGCGGGAGGTGGAGCGATCCACCCGAAGCACCCGCCCGTCCAGAGTGATGTCCACGTGCGAGTCATCCGATCCGATTCGCAGTCCCCACGGCCCCATGGTCTGCTCTGCGTCGGCCTCCAGGCGCAACTGCCAGCTGCGGTGCGCACTGAGGTCATCGATCTCATAGATGCCCGTTTCCAGGTGCTCACCCACAAGAACCGGCTCCCCAGCGTCGTATGGGAGACAAGCGGCAGGGCGCTGGACGAGCCTCCCCGCTTTGAGACTCAGCATCCGAGGCATACTCAGGGCGTGGACCCACTGTCCGGTCTCGATGGAGGGCTGATCGTCCTCGGAGGCGTTGCCCGCCCACCCGGTCAGCAGCACCGGCCCTGGCTCGGAGGGACGCCGGGCAAAGACCTGAGGAGCGTAGAACTCGAAGCCCCGGTCGACCTCGTAGAAGACCCCGCCGGTGTCTTGCAGCTCAGTACCCACGAGGTGACCCACCGTATAGACGCAGGGGAAGATGTTCTCAAAGCCCTCCCGGTCGGGGTTGATGCCCTGCGGGCACCAGAAGAGAACGTCCCAGTCCTCACCGGTGTCCTCGTCCTTCAGCCGCACCAAGCCGGGGCACTCCCACATGTACCCGAAGGAGTCGAAGGCGCCTCCCGCCCCGGGGAAGCTCAGCTCCCCCTCCAGCTCCCAGGAGACCAGGTCCCGGGAACGGTACAGGACTGCGGCTCCGGTGGCGTTGGCGCGCTGGACCCCGATGAGCATCCGGTACTCCCCCGGCCGGTCGGCGTCCCGGAAGACCTGCGGGTCGCGGTAGTGGGCGGTGTATCCCTCAGCATGGGTGGGGATGAGGGGGTTGCCGGGCCACTTGGTGAAGTCGGTCAGGTCACCGCTGGTCACCAGGCACTGGCTGGCGGTGCGCTCGTCGGTCACCGGGTCCTTGAGGTTCCCGGTGTAGAAGAGGTGATAGGGAACCTGAGCGGCTGCGCCGTTGAGCTCAGCCCCCTCCAGCACGATCGCGTTGCCGGAGTACGCCCCGGAGCGGTCGTAGGAGGAGTCCGGGATGATCGCGGGAGCGTGGTGGCGCCAGTGCAGCAGGTCCGTCGAGGAGGAGTGCCCCCAGTAGACCAGCTTGCGGTGGGGGTGAAGAGGACTGAACTGGTAGAAGGCGTGGTAGGTGTCGCCGTCAACCAGCAGCCCATTGGGATCGTTGAGTCGCCCCACCGGTGGGACAACGTGGAAGCGGGGGTAGTCCGGGTCATCAGCCGCCGTGGACGCGGCAATCGCATCCAGGGCCAGGCCCTTAAGGTCCTCAGTCACGATCGGATGTTAGCAGGGCCACTGTCGCGCACCGGGTCGGTTCTCAGTGGAAGTACGGGATGATGAGCCACAGGCCGAATAACGCGATCATGGCGGCAATGGTGATAAAGACGCCCGCCAGGACCTGAGCCAGACGCACCCCTTCGACCTCGCCGGCCTCGTGCTTGGCGTGCACGATGGCCAGCATGCGAGCCGCCAGCGAGCAGATGGTGAGGATGAAGGCGGTGCCCAGCACCGTCACTGACGCCACCAGCCCCAGCGAGCCCCAGTCGATCGCCATACCGGTCATGCCATGGATCCTGTCGTCATCCGATGCGTACTGTCCTGGTCCGACACGCCGTTGACGATCTCCGAACGCACCTCGTCCAGCGTCAGCGGTTCACGTCCCAGCCCCGGTCCCTGCTTGACGACGACGATCTCGGAAGCGTCATTGACATTGGAAAAATCCACCCGGTTGTGGCCCGCCTGACGGATGATGGCCAGGGCTCCGAGAATGAGCAGGCAGATGACGGCAATCGTGCCCGGCACCCCGCCCTTGACCGCGACATAGGACGTGGCGGCTCCCACCAGGCCTGAGCACGGAAGCGTCACCAGCCAGGCGATCCCCATCTTGCCAGCGGTTCTCCACGAGACCTTGGTGCCCCGGCCGATCCCTGAGCCCAGGATCGACCCGGTGCAGATGTGGGTGGTGGACAGGGCGAAGCCCAGGTGGGAGGAGGCCAGGATCGCCACCGTTGAGGCGGTCTCGGAGGCGAAGCCCTGCGGCGCCTCGACATGTACCAGCCCGCGCCCCATGGTGCGCATGATGCGCCAGCCGCCCGAGTAGGTGCCCAGACCGATGGCGAGGCCCGCTGCGGCGATGACCCACCAGTGGGGGCCGGTACCGGCCTCCTGGTAGCCGCTGGCCACCAGCACCAGCGTGATGACCCCCATGGTCTTCTGCCCGTCAGATGTGCCGTGAGACAGCGCCACCAGCGATGCGGTGACCCGCTGACTGTTGCGGAAGAGCCTCTCGGAGTAGGGGTTGGTCGGATGCGCGATGCGGTAGGCCAGGGCTGTGGCCAGCGCTGCCGCCAGCCCGGCCACCACCGGTGCAATGACGGCGGGCAGAATGATCTTGGAGATCACCGTCCCCCAGTGGACTCCCTGCACCCCGGCCGCCACCACGACCGCTCCAATGAGTCCTCCGAACAGGGCGTGGGACGAGGACGACGGCAGTCCGAACAACCAGGTCGCCAGGTTCCACAGGATGGCGCCGGCCAGACCAGCGAAGATCATGGCCGGCGCCGCCTCGATCACCGTGTCGTCGAACATGCCGTGAGAGATCGTCTTGGAGACCTCGGTCGACAGGCAGGCACCGACGACGTTGAGCACGGCGGCGACCAGAACCGCTCTTCTGGGCGTGAAGGCGCCTGTCGCCACCGACGTCGCCATCGCATTGGACGAGTCGTGGAAACCGTTCGTGAAGTCGAAGATGAGGGCCGTCACGACGACAACGATCACGAGGAAGAGAATGGTGCTCATACCGTTCCCGATGGGAGATTTGGCTGCCCCTCTCGGCCGCCCTGGCAGACGGTTGCGGAGGTCCGGGTCGCGTGAGCGCAACCCACTAGTATTGTTACCCGCCGACCCCCCTGCTGCCTAACCAATCGCATACGAACCTCGCACCGGTTCCGGACGGCTCATAAGCACGTCATGCCCACTCCCCAGCAACACGGTCTTTCGTCCCATCTCAGGGGCAAAGCCGCTGAGCCAATTGTCACGTTCCACAAATACCTCTCGACATGGTGGCATTCCCCGGAAAGAGGAGCCCGTCACGATAGGGTCAACGCATGGCAGCGGACACCATGAAGAGCCTGGACAGCATCGGCAGCGGCATCCTCCCCGACCAGGGGATCGACTCCGAGTCGGCAACGGACATCGACCTGGGTATCGATCTGGGGACGACACGCACCGTCGTGGCACGTGCTGATCGGGGGAACTATCCCGTTATCAGCTTCACCGACGAGCACGGTGACGAGCACGACTTCATCCCCTCACTGACAGCACTGCACGAAGGCGCGCTCGTTCACGGTTTCGCCGCCAGGCAGGCCGCTCACCAGGGGGCTCCGTTGCTGCGCAGCCTCAAACGGGCCCTGGCCTCCCCCACGCTGACGGCCTCGACGCCGGTACGGCTGGGAGACCAGACCTTCTCCGTTTTGGAGGTTCTCACCAGCTTCCTACGCCACCTTGAAAGCGAGCTCGCTGAGCGAGGCATCGACATCGCACGCGTCCGCGTGGTGGTCGCGGTGCCAGCCCACGCCTACGGCGCTCAGCGTCTTCTGACTCTTGAGGCCTTCCAGCAGGCGGGCTTCCGTGTCGCAGCCATGCTCAACGAGCCCAGTGCAGCCGGATTCGAGTACACCCATCGCAAGGCGACCACCGTCTCCTCCAGGCGCACCCGGGTGCTGGTCTACGACCTGGGCGGCGGCACCTTCGACACCTCACTGGTCGACGTCATCGGCACTTCTCACGAGGTGCTGGCCTCTCACGGACTGGGGGACCTGGGCGGAGACGACGTCGACCTGCTCATGGCCACGATGGTCCTGAACCGGGCGGGCATCACCGAGGAGGATCTCTCCCCCACTGAGCTCGACGACCTGCTGGACCAGTGCCGGGATGCCAAGGAGCACCTCACCCCTCAGAGCCGTCGGGTGCTCATCATCCTGAGAGGTCAGGACGTCGTCCTGCCCGTGGCCGACCTGTATAAGGCCTGCACGCCGCTCATTGAGCGGTCCTTGGACACGATGGCCCCCCTCGTCGGCAGGCTGGACGACGGGAGCCCGGATCTGACCGATATCGCCGGCGTCTACCTGGTCGGCGGCGCCTCAGGCCTACCTCTGGTGCCCAGGCTCCTGCGGGAGCGTTTCGGTCGCCGGGTTCACCGCTCCCCCTACCCCGGGGCCTCCACCGCCATCGGTCTGGCGATCGCGGCGGACCGCACCAGCGACTATGACCTCACCGACCGACTCTCACGGGGCTTCGGTGTCTTCCGCGAGGCCGACGGCGGTCATCGTCTCACCTTCGATGCGATCCTCAGCCCCGAGTCAGTCCAGGCCTCTCCCGGTGGCCGGGAGGGTACGGTGCTGACCCGCGAGTATGATGCGGCGCACAACATCGGCTGGTACCGCTTCGTGGAGTGTGCCGGTGTCGACGAGGGCGGCGAGCCCCGCGGCGAGATCGCACCCTACCAGGACATCGTCTTCCCCTTCGAGGCCCCACTGCGGGACGTCGACGACCAGGAGCTGAGGACCTACTCAGTGGAGCGGCGCGATCACGGACCGCGGATTCAGGAGCACTACCGCGTCGATGAGGCCGGTCTGGTTCGCGTCACCATCACCGACCTCACCGACGGATACAGCCGCCGTTACGTTCTGGGCAGGCGCACTCTGTAGGCGCAGGCCGGCCCCACAGTGGGTCAGGAGCGCGCGGCATCGGAGACCCGGGTGAGAGCCCGGGTCTCCTCGTCACTGACACCTCGAGGGTCAGTGCCTCCAAGATCGGCCGAAGCTGACTCAGGTTGCGCGCCGAGGCCAACGGAGCGGTGACACCGGGACGATCACACAGCCAGGCCAGTGCCACCGCTGCCGGATGCGCTCGGGCGTGTAGTTGGACAGCCCCACGTGCCGGATCCTGCCGGCAAGACGGGCCTCTTCGAAGGCGCCGACGGTCTCCTCCAGCGGAGTGGACTCATCGTCGAAGTGGGCGTAGTAGATATCAATGACGTCAGTGCGCAGCTGCACCGCGGCGATACTCGCCTTGTCATGAGTCGGATCGACTCGGCCAGAATATGTGTGAGGCTGGAACCGTCACCACGGTTCCAGCCTCAGCGAACAACCGCTCTGATGGCGCGCGCCTCGCGTCGCTCAGATGGCCTGCTGGCGCTTGGCGGCGCGACGCTTGGCCAGCTCGTCCTCGACCAGCGGCGTGCCGAGCGCCTGAGCGTGATCGACGGGCAGGTCCGCCAGCGCTCCCTCAACCTCGTGCCACACCCGCCCCACGGCGATGCCGAAGACGCCTTGGCCGCCGGCGACCAGGTCGACGACCTCGTCGGCCGAAGTGCACTCGTAGACCGAGGCGCCGTCGCTCATGAGAGTGATGGAGGCCAGGTCCTCGACACCGCGGGAGTGCAGGGCGCTGACGGCCGTGCGGATCTGCTGGAGCGAGACTCCGGTGTCCAGGAGGCGCTTGACGACCTTGAGGACCAGGATGTCGCGAAAGGAGTAGAGGCGCTGAGAACCCGATCCTTTGGCGCTTCGAATCGATGGCTCGACCAAGCCGGTGCGCGCCCAGTAGTCGAGCTGGCGGTACGTGATACCGGCGGCGCGGCAGGCGACCGGCCCGCGGTAGCCCGAGTCGGCATCAAGCTGGGGCAGCGGGTCCCCGAACAGCATGCCCTGAGTACGCTGAGGCCTTGCTATCGCACTGGCTTCATTCATGCTCACGACCCGCTCCTGTCGCCGGAAGAACACGCACCTGAAACTGGTGCGGCGGCACGCCTCGTGCGGCCACGGCTCCACGATAGGGCCACTTGGGGCGATGCTCAACGAAGGGCACGCCTCATCTCGGTGTGCCGTCGGGCGTGAATCTCTAGCTGAGATCAACAGTTGCCTCCCAGGCGCCCACTATTCCCTGCGATGAAGCCAGTTCTCTGCTAGTACGTCACTTTCAACAAGTGATATAGATTACAACATTAGTCACACGAGTCACATCAGTCCCGCGTGTCGTCATCGGCGAGATCATCAGTCTGCGACAACATTCGCTGCCACTGCTCAAGTCTCTCCGCCCCATGGTCGTCACTGAGATCCACAGCCCTCAGGCGCGTCAGCGAGCTGCTGGCGTGCACCGGGAGCCGGTGGTATCCGCTCAGAAGCAGCCCCTCCCCCGGAGTGCAGGCAACCGTCGTCATCCGACTGGTACAGGCAGGAGTCTCAACGATGAGCCTGGCGACGATGCGCGCATCATCGTCAACGTCGAGCTCAGTGCGCCCGATCCGACCACCCAGTGCCTCGACGACGTCGTCAAGGAGCCGTGGCCAGGAGGGCGACCGGTGCGAGCTGTGAGCCTGCAGCGCCAGTCCCTCGTGCGCCGTCACCGGAATGGCCAGCATCGCCGGCCCGCCGTCCTCCACGAGGACGGCGACCAAGCCGTCATCAGGATCAGTGGATCTGACACCCACCAACTGCATCAATGGCACGTTCCAACCCTACGGGAGGCAGTCACCCCTGTCCCGGGAACACGCAACCGATGTACGCTGACCTTCGTCGACACGGGGCCCGGCCTGGTCAACGCCTACTGGGCGTGCGCACACCCGCTGTCAGCCCAGAGCATCGACAGCGCGACGCAGCAGAATCGTGTGCAGATCCGCGACGAGCTCGGCCAGTTCCCGAGCCGTCTCCTCACCGGCACTGCGCGACCGCGAGCGGCGCGGAGCCACCGCCTGATCGATCGTGTCCGCCTCCCGCTCAGCTGAGGCGCGTACCGCACGCAGGTTGCGCAGGGGCACTCCCTTGCGGGTGATCTCCATGGCTAGACGCACGGTCCTCAGGTTCTGCTGACTGTAACGCCCCCGAACATCGGGACTGATGAGTCCGACGGCGACGAGCTCCTCGATCTGGGACTCACTGGCACCGGAGTGGACCAAGAGCGCCTCCAGGTCCATGGGGCCGTCGTCGACGATCTGCCCGTCTCGGGCAACCACCCGAGCAACAGGCTGCGGAGCGGGGGCCTCGACGTCGGCGTCCAGCCGTGCCAGACGGTCACGGATGACGTGCAACGGAAGGTACTCGTCGCGCTGCACCGCCAAGGCGTAGCGCAGACGCTCCAGGTCCGCCTGCGAGTAGCGGCGGTACCCGTTGCCGACACGATGAGGACTGATGAGCCCCTCACCCTCGAGATAACGAACCTTGGAGATCGACAGGGCAGGGAACTCCACCTTGAGGAGATCCACCACCTGCCCGATCTTCATCACGGGCTCTCGAGAGATTCCGCGGGGCCAGGTCTCGCCTGCCGGGCACTCAGAGGCTTCAAGCAAGGAGGAGGGGGCGTCTCGCTTCTTGCTTCGTGCTGTTGCAGCGCTCACCGAGACGCGGCTCCGCCCTGGGGGCCGGGGTGGTAGGTCATCCGGTACTTGCCGATCTGAACCTCATCACCGGAGCGAAGAGCCGCCTGCTCCACGCGCGTGCGATTGACGTATGTTCCATTGAGTGAACCGGAGTCACGGACGCCGTACCCGCCATCGGGCAGAGACGAGAAGACCGCGTGCTTCCTGGAGACGGTGACGTCGTCGAGGAAGATGTCGGCACGGGGGTGGCGCCCGACCGTCGTCTCCTCGGCGTCCAGGAGGAACCGCGCACCGGTAGTCGGCCCGTGGTGGACGAGGAGAAGCGCCGTTCCCGACGGCAGGGCAGCGATCGCAGCGGCGTCCTGCTGGCTCAGCCCCACCACCGGGGAGTCAACTGAGCTGGCAACGTCAACGACCCCGAAGGTCTGTGTGGAGGAGGGATCCTGCTCGATCGGACTGCTCGACATTATTCCTGCCCCTCAGTTCGTTGCGGCGCCCGGTGCGCCGCCTCAGGGACCACCATACCGTTCGTTGCACCGCCGTCGAGCCAACACCACGACGCGGCTCTCCATGATTGTCCACGAGCCTACCCGCTGCACGCCCGCAACAATGCCCTCGAGGTGACCAGGAGCACCGATTGAAGGTCTCAAACAGGTCACGGCTCCGCATTGATGTTGGTCAGGCTAGGACAAAGGTCTCACAGGCATGGAGATGGTCTGAGCTCTCAGAGATCCTCTGAGCCGGTGCGTCGAGCGTTCAGATCACGTCGCAGGTCGTCGAGGCTCTTGAGGACGAGCCGGCGCAGGGCCGACGGCGCATCGGGGTGCGTCGTGAGCCAGTCCTCGACCGCTTGGGCGTCCGCCTCGTCCCCGCAGGCCGGGAAGAGCCCGATGACCAACCGGGTGGCGATCTCCTGGCCGCGCCCGGACCACAGTCCGGGAAGCTCCTGGAGGTATCGAGGGGTGAATGCCGCGGTCAGCTCTCGGTGGGCATCGACGGCGAAGCCCGCCACGAGGGCATCGATGTGGTCGTTGCTCAAAGCGGTGTCGTTCAGGAGCCGGTCGAAGACCTCGGCCTTGAGGTCCTGGCGGGGCATCGAGCTGGAGGCCTGCAGGTGACGGGTGATGCCACTGGCCGTCGGGTCTGCCTTCCGCTGCGCCTCGAGCTCGTCGGCGCTGACGGCATCCAGTCGCGCCAAGGCGGTCAGGGCCCGCCACCGCATGTCGGCGTCCAGCTCCAGGCCGGGCAGAGCGCCATCCAGGATCTCGCGTGCACGAGTGGCCGCCTGGGCGCTATCCGCCTCACCGAGCAGCCGTGCCTGCCCTGCGGCCTCCAGCCAGGCACGGGCTCGCACCATCTGAGCGTCGGAGCCCGGCGCGGCAGCACGGAGCCTGCCCCACCCGCCGCGCAGGACGGCCGGGTCCGTCTCTTTCGACGGCTCGGTCGAGTCATCGGCCAGGAGGAGACCCAGGAGCGCACGACGCCTGTGCCCTCCGGCATACCTGCAGGCGACCCGCAGCGCCTGGTTCAGCAGGACGGTCAGGGTGCTCGGCTCGGTGTCGTCGTCGGCGTGTGCCAGGACGGCCTGGACGAACAGTGCCGCATCGATGAGCGCGTCACGCACCAGGTTGTGCAGCATCGACCAGGCCAGGGACCGCGCCATGGGGTCGCGCAGGGAACCGAGCGAGGTGGTCAGGCAGGACAGTGAGGCGTCGTCAGGCCGCACGATGGCGTAGGTGAGGTCCTCGTCGTTGACGACGACGAGATCGGGAGCGGGCAGACCCACGGCCTCGGCGACGTCGAGCCGCTCGGCATCCAGAGTGACCGGCAGCCTGTGGGTGCGTACCAGCACCCCTCCCCCGTCGAAGGAGTACAGGCCGACGACGAGTGTGTGCGGACGCAGGACGCTCTGCCCGGTCACCGGGTCGATTCCCTCCTGCCTTAGGGTCAGGGAGACGATCCGCCCCTCATGAACGGCCAGCTCGTCGGTGATGACCGAGGGACCTGCGGTGTGGAGCCAGGCGCGAGCCCAGTCGTGCATGTCGCGGCCCGAGACCTGGGAGAGCACGCGCAGGAAGTCGTCCAGGGAGGCGTTTCCGTAGGCCCTGCATTCAAAGAGGAGCCCCGCGGCCTCCAGGAAGGTCTCCTGGCCGACGTGGGCGACGAGCTGCTTGAGGACGGCGGCGCCCTTGGCGTAGGTGATGCCGTCGAAGGCCTGCCGGGCGGCCTCGACGTCATCGACCTGCGCAACGATGGGGTGGGTGGTGGCCGGCCGGGAGTCCTCCAGGTAGGCCCAGGCCTTACGGGTGGAGGCGAAGCTCACCCAGGCCTCGGTGTAGCCGGCCGCCTCGGCCTCGGCCCAGGTGCCCTGGTGATCGGCGAAGGACTCCTTGAGCCAGGTGTCCTCCCACCACGTGGGGGTCACGAGGTCGCCGAACCACATGTGACACATCTCGTGGAGGATCGTGTTGGCGCGTCCGGCCCTCTGGGAGCGGGTGACCGGCCCCCGGAAGAGGTAGAGCTCCTCGTTGAAGGTGACGCAGCCCGGATTCTCCATGGCTCCGAGGTTGTACTCCGGGACGAGCACGCTGTCGTAGGAGTCCCAGGGGAAGCCGTAGGCATAGGCACGGTCGTAGAGGTCCAGGCCGGCGCGGGTCAGGTCGAGGAGCTCGGCGGCATCGAGGTGCTCGGCCAGGCTGGCGCGGCAGGACCAGGACAGTGGGATCGTCAGGCCCGGACGGCTCGGGGACGTCCATTGCCCGGTCACTCGGTGCCAGGGGCCTGCGGCCAGTGCCGTGAGGTAGCTGGGCAGGGGTCTGGAGGCAGCGAAGGATGTCGTCTCACAGCCGGAGTCGGTGCCGGTCGGGGACTGACGGCTCGATCCGCCTGCTTGCGGTCGGGTGTTGGACATGACCGTCCAGCCGCGTGGGTGAGTGACCTCCAGCGAGAAGCGGGTCTTGATGTCCGGCTGCTCCATGATCGGCCAGGCCCGGCGCGCGTCGGAGGGCTCGAAGTGGGTGTAGAGGTAGGTGGCGCCGTCAACCGGGTCGTGGAAGCGGTGCAGCCCCTGGCCCGAGTTGGAGTAGAGGCCGCGCGCCGTGATCTCCACCGTGTGCTCGCCCGGGTCGAGGACGGGCAGCTCGATACGGGCCCCGTCCCAGCTCACCGGGGCGGGTTGCCCGTCAATGCTGAGGGAGTCGACCGCCTGCCCCACGAAGTCCACCCAGAGACCTTCAACGCGTTGCCTGATGTCCAGGCGCATCAGGCAACGCACACTGAAGGCGGGCTCGCGACGGACGGCGGCCCCGGTGATGTCGACGACCACGTGGGTAGAGGGCACCTGGCACACGGAGGATCGCCAGGAGGCCTCCTCGTGACGCAGGTTCGTGGGACTGTCTGAGCGGGCAGGCGCGGTGGTTGTCATGCGCCAGAATCTAGCGCTATGTGATCGCGACTGAGGCCTCCACGAGACGGGTGCGAGGCCTCATCGGGGGTCTCAGTCCCACTTCTCCTCGGTGCGCTCGGGCGTGGCCCACAGGGTGTGGTAGACGCCCTCGACGTCGTCGGTGCGGTGGTAGGTGTGCGAGCCGAAGAAGTCTCGCTGCCCCTGGATGAGAGCGGCCGGCAGACGGCGTGAGCGCAGCTGGTCAACGTAGGCCAGGGAGGAGGCGAAGGCAGGGGCGGGGACACCGGTGGTGGCGGAGGTGGCGACGACCTGGCGCCAGGCGGGCAGGACCTTCGCCAGGGAGGAGGCGAAGACCGGCGCCGTGAGCAGACTGGCCAGAGCCGGGTTCTCGTCGTAGGCGCGGGTGATGTCGTCCAGGAAGCGGGCGCGAATGATGCAGCCGCCTCGCCAGATGCGGGCCATGGCGCCCAGGTCGATGTTCCAGTCGAACTGCTTGGAGGCGGTGGCGATCTCATCGAAACCCTGGGCGTAGGCAGCGATCTTGGAGCCGTAGAGGGCCTGCTTGACGGCATCGACGAAGGCGCCTCGCTCCTCGGGGTCGGTCAGGGCCGTCTGCGTGGTTCCTGCAGCGATGTCGGCGGCCTGGACCGCGGCCCGCGCCGCGCTGGAGGAGGAGACCGCGCGCGCGAAGGTGGCCTCGGCGATGGCGGGCACAGCCACTCCCAGCTCGAGGGCCGTCTGGGTGGTCCACACGCCGGTGCCCTTCTGGCCGGCCGCGTCGACGACGACGTCGACGAAGGCCTCTCCGGTGGCCGCGTCGGTGTGGGACAGGACCTCGGTGGTGATGTCGATGAGGTAGGAGTCGAGCTCGGAGTCCTTCCAGGAGCGGAAGACCTCGGCGATCTCCTCCACGGTGAACCCGCCGACGTGGCGCAGCAGGTCGTAGGCCTCGGCGATGAGCTGCATGTCGGCGTACTCAATGCCGTTGTGGACCATCTTGACGAAGTGGCCGGCGCCGTCGGGACCGACGTGGGTGCAGCACGGCGTGCCATCGACGTGGGCCGAGATGGACTCCAGCATCGGCCCCAGGCGGTCATAGGACTCGGCAGTGCCGCCAGGCATGATCGAGGGGCCGTTGAGCGCCCCCTCCTCGCCGCCGGAGACCCCCATGCCCACGAAGTGCAGGCCGCGCTCACGCAGGGAGACCTCACGGCGCCGGGTGTCGGTGTAGAGCGTGTTGCCGGCGTCGACGATGATGTCACCGGGCTCCATGAGGGCGGCGAGCTCCTCGATCACCGCCTCCGTGGCCGCTCCGGCCTGGACCATGATGATGGCCACACGCGGCGTGCGCAGCGAGGCCACGAAGTCCTTCAGGTCGGCCGCGGGCACGAAGTCGCCCTCGGAGCCGTAGCGTTCGATGAGCCTCTCGGTACGGGCCAGCGTGCGGTTGAAGACGGCGACCGCGTGACCGTGACGAGCCAGGTTGCGGGCCAGGTTCGCCCCCATCACCCCCAGCCCGAAGACACCGAGATCGGCTGTGGCCGGTGCGGGGGTGAAGCTGCTCATGGAAGTCCTTTCCTGTGCCGCAGCCCTGATGACGGCGCTGCGATTCCAAGCCTTGGTGGTGGACGATACTGGTTGCGCTCTGCGAGGACCCTACCGCGTCCAGTCCTCGCGCACGAGGAGCGTCCGTGGTTCAGACGTGTCCGCAACGGCGTGTAACGGCTCACGGCAGGCCTGTCCCTTCCGGGTGAGACGCCTCCGGGGGCGCTACAGTGACATGTGCGGCGAGCACAGTTCCTCGGGGCGGTGCAGTGGCCCTGCAGTGGCCCTGGCCGGGCCTCCGCTCAGAGTGCCGCAGCGCGCCGACGACCCGTTGGTGGCGCCTGGTCCGCCGTTCGTCGAATCTCAGAAAGGCTGACGTGTCCAGCTCCGACTCTGCGACTCCGTTTCCGTCGTCGAGACCCGCGCGGGCGGTCAACCCGCTTCTCGACGCCCGTGACCTTCGCCTTCCGCGTATCGCGGACCCCTGCGTCCTGGTGATGTTCGGCATCACTGGTGATCTGGCCCGCCACAAGCTCCTGCCCGCAATCTACGACCTGGCCAACCGCGGCCTGCTCTCCCCCAGCTTCTCCCTGGTGGGGGTCGGCCGGCGCTCCTGGTCCGACGACGACCTGCGCGCCTACGTGGAGGAATCGGCTCGGGCGGGTGCCCGCACCCCCTGGCGTCCCGCCATCTGGGAGCAGCTGGCAGCGGGGATGCGCTTCGTGGAGTTCGCCTCCTTCGAGGATGACGCCGCCTACGACCGGCTCACGGCCGTGGTGGATGACCTGGATGCCACCCGGGGCACACGCGGCAACCGCGCCTTCTACCTGTCGATCCCCCCGGGATGGTTCCCGGCCGTGACTGAGCGGATCGCCCGCTCCGGGCTCGTGGAGGAGTCGGCTGACGCCTGGCGGCGCGTCGTCATCGAGAAACCCTTCGGGCACAACCGCTCCAGCGCCCGAGAGCTCGACGCCCTGGTGGGACGCATCGTGCGTCCCGACGACGTCTTCCGGGTCGACCACTACCTGGGTAAGGAGACAGTGCAGAACATCCTGGCGCTGCGGTTCGCCAACACGATGTTCGAGCCGCTGTGGAACCAGCGCTACGTCGACCATGTCCAGATCACCATGGCCGAGGACATCGGTATCGGAACCCGGGCCGGCTACTACGACACCATCGGCTCAGCTCGCGACGTCATCCAGAACCACCTGCTCCAGCTCCTGGCGCTGACCGCGATGGAGGAGCCCACCAGCATGGAGGCGGCCGCGGTACGCCTGGAGAAGGAGAAGGTGCTCAACTGCGTGCGCCTGGAGCGCAACGGGGTGCTGGACCTGGACCTCACCACAGCCCGGGGCCGTTACGACGCCGGCTTCCAGGGAGGGCTGCCGGTGCGGGGCTACCTGGAGGAGGACGGCGTCGCCGCCGACTCCCGAACCGAGACCTTTGCCGCCCTGCGTCTGGAGATCGCCAACCGTCGCTGGGCCGGCGTGCCGTTCTACCTGCGCGCCGGCAAGCGCCTGACTCGCCGGGTCACTGAGGTCGCCGTCGTCTTCAAGCAGCCGCCGTTCCTGCCCTTTGAGTCGGCGGCCACCACGGCCGTGGGAGCCAACACCATCGTGCTGCGGATCCAGCCCGATGAGGGCATCACGCTGCGGCTGGCTTCCAAGGTACCCGGAACCCAGATGGAGCTGCGCGACGTCTCCATGGACTTCGGCTACGGAGCCACCTTCAACGAGGAGTCCCCGGAGGCCTATGAGCGCCTCATCCTCGATGCGCTCCTGGGCGACGCCCCGCTCTTCCCCCACCAGCGCGAGGTCGACCTGTCCTGGCGCATCCTAGATCCTGTCATCGAGCACTGGAGCGCCTGCGGGAGCCCCGAGGGCTATCGCCCCGGCTCCTGGGGGCCGGACAGTGCCCACGAACTCCTTGCCCGCGACGGCCGCACCTGGAGGCGCTCATGATTACCACACTGACCGCGACGACCACCTCCCGGATCGTCTCCCGGCTGGTGGAGCACGAGGGGGCCTCCGGCTCCTCCCGGGTGCTGACGCTCGTGATCTCCACCGACGAGAAGGGCCTGGAGGATGCGCTGTGCGCCGCGCACGGTGCCAGCCGGGATCATCCCAGCCGAATCATCGCCGTCGTCAAGCCGCCTGAGGAGGACATCGGCCGCGTGACTCCGCGCAGTCGTGACGGACACGTCTCAGCTCAGGCCGGTGGACACCTGGACGCCGAGATCCGAGTCGGTCACGACGCCGGCGCCGGCGAGACGCTGGTCCTGAGGCCCTGGGACGAGGCGGCTCTGCACACCGACACGCTGGTGGTGCCCTTCCTCCTGCCCGACGCCCCGGTGGTCGTGTGGTGGCCAACGACCGTCCCTGAGATCCCCTCGCAGGACCCCTTGGGCCGCCTGGGATCCACTCGCATCACCAACACTCCCGCACAGGACTTCCCGGCCAGGGCGCTGCGGAAGCTGGCACCGGTGAGCGTGCGCGGCGACATCGATCTGGCCTGGACCCGCATCACCCTGTGGCGCGCCATGGTGGCCTCCACCCTGGACCCGCTGCTGCGCGCGGACGGGCTGCGGGAGGTGGTGGTGGCCGGCGAACCAAGGAACTCCTCGCTCTGCCTCATGATCACCTGGCTGCGGCTGCGGCTGGATGTACCGGTCACGCGAGTCGATGAAGAGGGCTTCAAGGGCATCTCCTCCATCACCGCCAGAACCGACGACGGCGAGATCATCATCGCCCGCCACGACCTGGAGCGGGTCACGATCACGCGCCCCGGCTCTCCCGAGCCTCAGGTGGTCACGATGGCCCGACGCGAGCCGATCAGCACCCTCGACGAGGAGCTGCGCCGACTCACCCCCGACCTCGTCTACCAAGAGGTCCTGGCCTCACTGCTCGAGGAGCCCCTCAATGGCTGACTGCACGCCCGACGCCCAGCCGATCGCCGAGATCCAGGCGGCCGCCTCTGCGGCTGCTGCGCCGGACGTCATCGTGGTTCCCACACTGAACGACGCCGCGCTAAGAGCCTGCCAGGACACCATGCGGCTCCTGTCCACGGTGGTAACGGACCGGGGAGTCGCCCACTTGGCGCTGACAGGCGGTTCCGGAGGGATGGCGCTGGCTGAAGCCCTCGCGCCGCTCATCGCCGCCCAGCCCGAACCGGTGCGTCGCGCCATCCACCTGTGGTTCGGTGACGAGCGCTTCGTGCCCGCCGGGGACCCGCAGCGCAACGATCTGCTGGCTGCGCCGCTCATCGCCGCAGGCATCAGAGAGTCTCAGACGCACCGGCTGGCCGCTCCGAACGAGGTCAGCGGTCTGGATGAGGCGACCGCGCGCATGGTCCATGAGCTTGAGTCGGCAGGTCTGACCCACGGGGGTTTCGACGTGGTCCACGTAGGGCTGGGACCTGACGCACACGTCTGTTCCCTCTTCCCCGGGCACCCGGCCGCGCTCGCGGTAGGAGTGCCCGCCGTGGCCGTGCGCAACTCGCCCAAGCCCCCTCCCGAGCGCTACTCCTTGACCTTCGAGGCCCTGCAGCATGCCGGCCGGGTCATGGTGGTGGCCGGCGGCGGAGGCAAGGCCGAGGCGGTACGCCTGGGTCTAGGAGCCCCCGATGTGCTCAAGGCACCGGCCTCGTGCTGCCGGGGGAATCAGACCACCTGGTACCTGGATGAGCCGGCCAACGCTCTGATGCCTGCTTGAGTCCGATCCGGTCGCCCTGCTGGCGCGCTGTGGGCAACGAGCCCACGATTTTCGTGTCGGCGGGTCAGGCTACCGTAGCCCTATGAACGCTACCGGCCGGCTCCTGGTGCACCTCACGGTGCTCGGTGCACTCAGTGCGTCGGGGATGGCAGCCGCCCTTCCCGTCCATGCCGATGACGCCTCGCCGGTGCCCGTCCAGAACTCCGCGGCCACTGAGCTCGCCGCTCTCCACGAGGCACCCTGGGACCGGAGAGGAGACTTCATCCTGTCCCCGAAGGCCTCTCTCGAGGCGCTTTCGGAGCTGCCCGAGGACGCTCCGGCCGCCCACTCCTGGGCGGAGGGAGGTTCCCGCACCGGCTGGTTCGGTGAGGCGTGGACCGACGTCGACGGCGACGGTTGTGACACTCGTAACGAGATCCTGGCCCGGGACCTGACGGACGCCGACTTCTCGCGTGCCGACGGCGTTCAGTCCCGTGAGGAGGGACGTGGCCAGGGTGCGGGTGTGTGTCCGGACGCCACCGTCTGGGCGGGTGTCCTTCAGGATCCGTACACCGGGAATAGGATCACCTTCACGCGTGGTCAGGGGACCTCGGAAGCCGTCCAGATCGACCATGTGGTACCGCTGAACTACCTCTACGCCCACGGAGCCTGGCAGTGGGATGAGCGCACCCGACTGCTGGCAGCCAACGACCCGCTGAATCTCGTCGCTGTTGAAGGCGAGGCCAACCAGGCCAAGGGCGCCTGCGGCCCGGCGAGCTGTCCCGTTGGTTCCACCGAGACCGGCAGCTGGCGACCGACCGGTCCGGGGGGCTGGTGGCCGGAGAACACCTCCTACCGCTGCACTTACGCGCGTCGATTCGTCTCAGTGGCAGCCGCCTACCGGCTCGGCCTGCCCCAGGCCGACAGGGAGGCGCTGCGCTCCGCCTTGAACAGCTGCCTCGCCGGTGGGAACGGGACCGCGTCGCTCCCGGAACGAGCCGCTCGCAGCGCGAAAGAGGTCGGCTCCGTTATGTGGCGCAGTCCCGGGTACGCCGCGCTGGCGGCCGTCGGCGCCCTGATTCTGGGATGGGGACTCATGGTTCGGGGGCAGCGCCGCGGGCGCGCAGCCTCACGGCGCCGAAGCCGTTCCATGCCCCGCCGCTGAACCACTTGCTTAGGATGCCACCATGGCAGTTCACCCTCGTTCCGCACCCAGTGGCAACAGCACCCCTGGTGCCCCGGCATCGGCCCGTATCGACGTCTGGCTGTGGAGCGTGCGACAGATCAAGTCCCGCTCGGCGGCGACGAGCGCCTGCAAGGCGGGGCATGTGCGTATCAACGGAGAGACCGCCAAGCCCGCCCAGCACGTCTCGGTGGGAGATGAGGTCCGCTACCGTGTCGACGGGTTCGACCGGCTGCTGACCGTCACTCGGATCCTCACCAAGCGGGTGGGTGCTCCTATCGCCCGCACCGCGTACATCGACTCCTCTCCCCCTCGCCCGTCGCCTCTGGATGCGCCGGCCGCCATCATCCGAGATCGCGGGGCAGGACGGCCCACGAAGAAGGACCGTCGTCAGCTCGACGCCCTCATGGGAGGTGGGCGCCATCAGGACGACCGCGCCTGACATCTCGGGGTGAGCGGCCTCACCGCCAGCAGATTTCTGAAGGAGCCGTTCCATGGGTTAAGGTTCTGCTCGTTGCAAGCGGCCCGGTGCCGCAAGTCAACGGGCTGTGGCGCAGTTTGGTAGCGCACTTGACTGGGGGTCAAGGGGTCGTGGGTTCAAATCCCGCCAGCCCGACCAGCATGAAAATCCGCACTCTTTCACAGAGTGCGGATTTCTTTTTGAAAGAACTTTGGCGGTAGATCCTCGCATTATTCTGATATCACCCTCATCAACACTAGTCACATTTGCATCCCACATAACAACCATTGAGTCTATTTAAGTCTCCAACCTCTACTGCAACCCACCGACCCTTAATCACGATCCAGTAAACGCTGCGATGACGCCGCTTCCCCGACGACCCCAACACTCGCACCCACCTTTCATCAGTGTCCCAAGACGAAAGGACTACCCCTCACGATCCGCCACGCGATTCGGTCATGTGACGAATTCGGTCAGGAAAGTCACAACCGAATAACATGCATGGCCGGCGCGACTGTGGTTGAGTGAACACCGACATCAAGGGTGTCTCACAGCATCCCGCACATCGGCTCATAGCCGGTTGTGCAGATCAGACTGTGTTCTCACATTCCCGATCAGAGAGAACGACACATGAACATCAAGCGCGTCATCGCCGCAGCTGCGCTCACCGTCGTGCCGCTGACCGCCTCCTCGGCCGCACTGGCCGCTCCGGCCGCCCCTCAGGGTGCACCGGCAGCCGCCGCTGCGGTCCCCGCCCAGGTGACCTCGGAGGGGGCCCAGTACGCCGACACCGTCCTGAACAAGGTCAACGAGCTGCGCAGCAGCAAGGGCCTTCAGCCCGTGACCCGGTACCAGGAGCTCGACGCCGTCGCACAGGACTGGTCCGAGCAGCAGGCCGCCGCCAACAACATGAGCCACCGCCCCGACTTCACGTCGGCCTACCCGCAGGGCTGGACCACTGGCTCTGAGAACGTGGCCTGGCGCACCGCGGGTGGCGACACCGGCGCGCAGATCTTCGAGCAGTGGCGCACGTCCCCCGGCCACTACAAGAACATGACGGACCCGGACGTCAACTCCATCGGCATCGGATTCGCCCAGACCTCAGACGGCAAGTGGTACGCCACCCAGAACTTCGCCGCCTACAACGTCAGCAACTCGACGCTGACCCCGACGACCACGACGACGACCAACACCACGACGACGAAGAGCAACACCCCGCCGTCGACGACCAACACCCCGCCGACGGGCAGCACCGTCCCCTCCCCGACGCCGACCCCGGAGACCACTCCGTCGACGCCGTCCACCTCGACGACTCCTCCGGCTCCGGTTGCTACCCCGACCGCGGAGACCACCACCCCTGCGGCCACGCCGACGCCGTCCGCTCCGGCCACCACGGTGACCACTGAGACCGGCACCCCGGCCAAGCCGTCCGCAACTCCTGTCGTTACGGCTCCTCGCACCACCCCGACGAAGCCCGCGCTGGCCACCACCGGTCCGAGCATCGCCGTCGCCGTCGCCGCCGCCGGCCTGCTCGGCTCCGGCGCTGTCCTCGTCATGCGTCGCCGTCAGGCCAGCTGACTGAGCTGAAGGCTCTCAGAGCGCGAGCCGTTCCTCTGACGGGCGCCTGCTTGTCCACTGATCGGTGTGGACCAGCAGGCGCCCGTCTTCGTGCTCCTCGCGCCGTGGTGACGTGGAGGTGTCATCCTTGAGAGGATAACGCCGTGAAGCATCTTCCCCTGGAGCCCGAGCTCCTCGCAGCGTTGCCGGCACAGATCGATCTCCGTCTTGTTGTCACCGACATGGATGGAACTCTCCTTGATGGCCAAGGGCGCGTTCCCGCCGGGTTGATGGATGCGGTGGCGGAGATGCGAGACGCCGGCATCGTCTTCGCCCCCGCCTCGGGCAGACAGCTGGCCAACCTGCGTGCGGTCCTGGGCCCCGCCGTTGAGGACTCACCACTGATCGCTGAGAACGGTTCCTTCGTCGTCCACGCAGGTGAGGAGGTCCATTCCGACACCATCAGCGCCCAGGCCGCCGAGGCCGCCATTGTCACGACCCGTCACCTGGTCACCTCCGGGTACGACGTCGGCGCGGTTGTTGCCTGCAAGTACTGCGCCTATATCGAGCGCTCCGATGCGGCCTTCCTGGAACAGGCCAAGTTGTACTACGAGGCACTGGAGATCGTCGAGGACCTCACTGCCATTCCTCTGGATGAGGCGCTCAAGGTCGCGGTCTTCGACTTCGACGATGTTGAGAACGGAAGCTCCCAGGCGCTGACCGCGGCGGTTCCCCACGTGCAGACCGTCGTCTCCGGGCTGCACTGGACGGACATGATGTCGGCTCGGGTCTCGAAGGGGCGGGCCTTGGCGGCGCTTCAGGCCAGGCTCGGGGTCCTCCCGGAGCAGACTGCCGTCTTCGGGGACTACCTCAACGACCTGGATCTCTACAACCACGCGGACCTGGGCTTCGCCATGCGCAACGCCCACCCCGGCATCCATGCCGCAGCGGCGTACACGGCACCCGCCAACACCGAGGACGGTGTCCTGCGTACAGTCGAGGAGATGCTCAGGCGCTCACAGAGACAGGGCTGAGGCACGCGGGACGGCCCCGAACCGGTCAGTCCGAGGCCGTCCCGAAAAGTCGCCCGCCGGTTTACTGGCCCAGCCACGCCTTCATGCCGCCGCTGACGTTGACCAGCTCACCGGTGTAGCCGGCAGCAGTCAGAGCCTTGACCGCCTTGACGGAACGCACTCCGCCGGCGCAGATGACCGCGGTGGGGCGGGCCGCATCGAGCTCTCCCATCCGGTCGACCACCTCACCCAGCGGGATGTTGACCGAGCCGGGGATCGCCGCGCGCTCGACCTCGTCGGGCTCACGCACGTCAAGGACAACCAGGTCCTCCCCAGCCTCGAGCCGGCGACGCAACTCATCGACGCCCACTTCCTTCATCACGTCCTCCTCAACGGGTTATCAGTCGCTGACACAACAGAGCATCCGGCTGGTCTGGTCGGGCTAGTGACGCAGGCTGCGGTAGCGGGTGATGAGGCCGCGGGTGGAGGCGTCCTGTCCTGCGAGGGCCTCCTCGTCGCCCTGGACGGCGGGGGCGATCTCAAGGGCCAGCTTCTTGCCCAGCTCGACCCCCCACTGGTCGAAGGAGTCAATACCCCACACGATGCCCTGGGTGAAGGTGATGTGCTCGTAGAGGGCGATGAGCTCTCCGACGACCGCGGGCGTCAGCGCCGGGGCGAGGATCGAGGTGGTCGGCTTGTTGCCGGCGAAGACGCGGGCCGGGACGATCTCCTCGGCGGTGCCTTCGGCACGCACCTCGTCGGCGGTCTTGCCGAAGGCGAGCGCCGCGGTCTGTGCCAGGTAGTTGGACAGGAACAGCTCGTGGACGTCCACTCCCCCGTCCTTGGTGGGGTGAGCGGGATTGGCCACGGCGATGAAGTCCGCGGGGATGAGCTGGGTGCCCTGGTGGATGAGCTGGTAGAAGGCGTGCTGGCCGTTGGTGCCCGGCTCTCCCCAGAAGACTTCACCAGTCTCCGTGGTCACGGGGCTGCCGTCCCAGCGCACGGACTTGCCGTTGGACTCCATGGTGAGCTGCTGGAGGTAGGCGGGGAAACGGTGCAGGTACTGGGCGTAGGGCAGGATGGCGTGGGAGCCGGCCTTGAAGAAGTTAACGTACCAGACGTTGAGCAGGCCCATGAGCATGGGGACGTTCTCGGCCGGAGCCTTGGTGGCGAAGTGCTCGTCAACGGTGTGGAAGCCGGAGAGGAAGTCGGCGAAGTTCTCCGGGCCGATGGCCACGACCAGGATCGTACCGACGGCGGAGTCCACCGAGTAGCGCCCACCCACCCAGTTCCAGAACCCGAAGGCGTTGGCCGGGTCGATGCCGAACTCGGCGACCTTGTCCAGGGCGGTGGACACGGCCACGAAGTGCTTGGCAATGGCGCCGTCGGTCTCAATGCCCTTGGCCTGGAGGGCGGCCAGGAACCAGTCGCGGGCCATGCGGGCGTTGGTGAGGGTCTCCAGGGTGGTGAAGGTCTTGGAGGCGATGATGAACAGGGTCGTCTCCGGGTCGAGGTCCGCGACCTTCTCGGCGCAGTCGGTGGGGTCGATGTTGGAGATGAAGCGGCACTCAAGGCCCTTCTGCACATAGGGCTTGAGGGCCTCGTAGACCATGACGGGGCCGAGGTCGGAGCCTCCGATGCCGATGTTGACCACTGTCTTGATGGGCTTGCCGGTGATGCCGGTCCACTCCCCCGAGCGCACGCGACGGGCAAAGGCGTAGATCTTCTCCAGGACCTCGTGGACGTCGGCGACGACGTCCTGACCGTCCACGGTCAGGGAGTCGGTGGCCGGGCGGCGCAGAGCCGTGTGGAGGACGGCCCGGTCCTCGGTGATGTTGATGTGCTCGCCGGCGTACATGGCGTCGCGGCGGCCCGGGACGTCTACCTGCTCGGCGAGCTCGACCAGGGCGTCGCGGACGTCGTCGGTCAGCAGGTTCTTGGACAGGTCGACGTAGAGGTCTCCCAGCTCGTAGGAGAAGCGCTTGGCGCGCTCGGGGTCGTCGGCGAACCAGGCGCGCAGGTCTGGGGTCATGGTGTCGTGGAGCTCGGTGAGGCGCTTCCAGGCGGGCGTGGTGGTGGGATCAACCGGATTCAGCATGGCTACAGTCTATGGGTGTTGCGGCTGCGCGCCACTGTCCGGCGCGGCTCTTCTGGAACTGACTATCACCTTCGCGCCCAACCAGGGTTCAGCGCCGCTGGCGCTTCTCGCGCACGCGCACTCCGATCTGGATGGGGGTGCCGGTGAAGCCGAACTCCTCGCGCAGGCAGCGCTCGATGAAGCGCCGGTAGCCGGCGTCAAGGAAACCGGTGGTGAAGATGACGATCCGGGGCGGGGCCACCTGGACCTGGGTGGCGAAGAGGATGCGGGGCTGCTTGCCGCCGCGCACCGGGTGCGGGGTGGCCGACTGCAGCTGGCCCAGGAAGCCGTTGAGCCGGCCCGTGGGGACGCGCGTGGTCCAGCCCTCCAGGGCGGCGTCGAGGGCGCGCACGAGCCGGTTGGTGTGCCAGCCGGTCCGGGCGGCCAGGTTGATGTGGGGGGCCCAGGAGACGTGGGCCAGGTCGTGCTCGACCTCCCACAGCAGCATCTTCTGACGCTCCTCGTCCACCAGGTCCCACTTGTTGTTGACCAGGACCAGGGCGCGACCGGCGTCGACGGCCTGCTGGATGACGCGCACGTCCTGCTCGCTGATCGGCTCGGAGGCGTCCAGGAGGACGACCGCGACCTCGGCCTTGTCGATGGCGCCCTGCGTGCGCAGCACCGCGTAGTAGTCGGCGCCCCGTGACTGCTTGACGCGCCGGCGGATCCCTGCAGTGTCGACGAAGACCCACTGGCGGGAGTCGAGCTCGATGATCTCGTCGACCGGGTCACGGGTCGTGCCCGCGATCTCATTGACGACGACGCGCTCCCTGCCCGCGATGGAGTTCAGCAACGAGGACTTGCCGACGTTGGGCCGCCCCACGAGGGCGATCCGGTGCAGATCCCCCTCCGGCGCTGCGGCGGCCACGGCGGAGACCTCCGGGAGGACCTCCATGACGGCGTCGAGGACCTCGCCGCTGCCCCGGCCGTGCAGGGCAGAGACCGGGAAGGGCTCGCCCAGCCCCAGGTTCCACAAGGCGGCGGCGTCCCCCTCCTGGGCCGGGGAGTCGACCTTGTTGGCGGCCAGGACCACCGGCTTGCCGCTGCGGCGCAGCATCCGCACCACGCGGGCATCGGTCTCGGTGATGCCGACCTGGGCGTCGACGACCAGCAGGACGGCGTCGGCCATCTCCACGGCGACCTCGGCCTGGGTGGCCACGGCGGCGTCGAGGCCGGCCACGTCCACCTCCCAGCCGCCGGTGTCAACGATGGTGAAGCGGCGCCCGGCCCACTCCGCGGGGTAGGAGACCCGGTCGCGGGTGACACCGGGGGTGTCCTGGACGACGGCCTCGCGGCGGCCCAGGACCCGGTTGACCAGAGTCGACTTGCCCACGTTGGGCCGGCCGACGACTACCAGGACCGGCAGCCCGGGCTCGACGCTGTCACCGGTGGGCAGGCCCCCGTCGGCCTCCAGGAGGGCAAGGTCCTCCTCATCGAGCTCGTAGTCGGCCAGGCCCGCACGCATGACCTGGGCCCGCAGGTCCTCCTGGGCGTCCCGCTGAGCGGCGGCGTCTGCGGCCTCCTCCACCAGATCCAGGACCCGTTCAACGGACTGCTCCAGGGTCAGCTCCGAGGTGTCCACCAGGGTGACGCCCTCGGGCGCGGTGAGGAACTGGGAGACCGTGGCGTCGTCGCGGTCTCGGCGCACCACCTGGTCACGCAGGGCCGCGGCGTCGACCTGCTTGCCGGCAGCTTCCAGGTCCCCGGCGCGGCGGGACAGGCGGGCCTCCTCGGAAGCGGTCACCAGCAGGCGGGCGTCGGCGTCGGGCGCGATGACGGTGGTGATGTCACGTCCCTCGGCCACGATGCCGGCACCGCCGGAGAAGGACCCGGTGTGCCCGGTCGCCTCGAAGCGGATGATCTCGCGCTGGCGGCGCGCCAGCTCGGCGCGCACCTCGAGGTTGGTGGCGACCTTCGAGACGACGGTGGCGATGTGCGGGTCACGGATCGCAGTCGATACGTCTGTGCCGTCCACGGTGAAGGTGGGGTGCTCGGGATCCAGGCCCATGTGCAGGGGCATCGCGGCGACGGCCTCGGCGACGGCGGCCCCGTCCTCCAGGTCGATCCCCTCGTGCTCGCACCACCAGGCGGCGGCCCGGTACATGGCACCGGTGTCCAGGTAGGCCAGTCCCAGCTCGGCGGCGACGCGCCGCGAGACGGTGGACTTGCCCGATCCGCTTGGTCCGTCGATCGCAACGACGATTCCCATGGTGCCCTCCATCAGGGTCCGATTGACGGTCATGAACTGGGCCAAGCGTCCCACACTTCGGCGCGGTACTGCGGATCAGGCCCCCATGAGCACTGACACAGGGACCTTCCACAAACGGGTTAACCGGTTTCAACCCGCGACGACGCGCCAGCCCTGGGCGTCCAGGGCCTCCTCCAGCCGTAGGGCGGCCGCCGGTAGGACGGAGATGAGGGCGATGCCCGCGCTCTGCCCGGCCGAGTGCTCCAGGGAGAAGTCCTCGATGTTGACACCGGCGGCACCGACGTCGGAGAAGAGCCTGCCCAGCTCACCGGCGGCGTCGGGTACCAGGACCTGGACCTCGGTGTAGCGGCGCGGCGCCCCGCCGTGCTTGCCGGGAATGCGTGCCCGACCGATGTTTCCCCGAGTCATGACGTCGGTGATCGCGCCGACGGCCCCGGGAGCGACCACACGTGCCGCTCCTGGGGCTGTGTGCTCTGGGCGATCCGGATCGCAGACGGCGGCCTCGATCCCCGTGATCAGCGCACCCAGGTCATCACTGATCCGGCGCAGCAGGCCGACCACGGGCCCGGCATTACCCACGATGATGGCCGACCACAGCCGGGGGTCCGAGGCCGCGATCCGAGTGACGTCACGAAGGCCCTGTCCCGACAGGGCCAGGGCCCCCTCCCCCAGCTCCTCCAGCCGGGCGGCTACAAGTGAGGAGACGAGCTGGGGCACGTGGGAGACGGCGGCGACGGCGGCATCGTGCTCCGCCGCACCCATGCGCACCGGGCTGGCGCCCACATCGACCGCCAGGTTCCTGATGACCAGCTCCGCCTGCGGATCCGAGTCCTGAGCGACAACCACCCAGGGGCGCCCGGCGAAGAGGTCGGAGTCGGCGGCACCGGCGCCCGAACGCTCCCGGCCCGCCATCGGGTGGGAGCCGACGTACCTGCGCGCCTCGGCACCCGCCCGGGACCGGACTTCGTTGACGACGCGTTCCTTGATGGAGGCGACGTCAGTGACCACGGCACTGGGGTGGGCGCTCAGCTGTGCGACGACGACGTCGGCGGTCACGTCGGGCGGCGTGGCCACGACGACGACCTGTGGCTCGGGGCTGTCCTCGCCGTGAAGCGCTCCCGCGCCCATGTCTCGGGCCAGAGCCAGGGAGGTGGGCGAGGTGTCGGCGAGCTGGACCTCGACACCCGCCGCCCGCAGCGCCAGGGCGAGCGAGGTGCCCAGCAGCCCCGTACCGACGATAAGCACCGGGCCGCGCGTGGACACTGACGCCCGCGGCTCGGGGGCGCTCACAGCCCGACCTCCTGCTGCAGCGCGGCAATCTCCTCGCCGCTGAGGGGGCGGGTCTGGCCGGGGCGCAGGTTGCCCAGCCGCAGCGGTCCGAGTCTGGTGCGCGCCAGGCGCGTCACCGGGTGGCCGACGGCGTCCAGCATGCGCCGCACGATGCGATTCTTGCCGGAGTGGAGGGTGATCTCGACGATGGAGCCGCGTGGCCCGGAGTCCTTGACGGTGACCCGGTCCGCCTTGGCCTCACCGTCCTCCAGCTCGATGCCGCGCCGCAGCTTGCGCGGGACCCACGGCTCGACCTGTCCCTCGACAATGGCGACATAGGTCTTGGCGATCTCGAAGCTGGGGTGCATGAGCCGGTGGGAGAGCTCGCCGTCGTTGGACAGCAGGAGCAGCCCCTCGGTCTCGGTGTCGAGGCGGCCGACGTGCACCAGGCGCAGCGAGTCGGGCAGCTCGGGGTGCTCGGCCAGGTAGTCGCGTCCGTACTGGGCCACGGTCGGTCGGCCCTCGGGGTCCTCCATGGTGGTGACCACCCCGGCCGGCTTGTGGAGCATGAGGGTGATGAGCTCGGGGTTGGTGAGGATTCGGCTGCCGTCGAGGCGGATTTCCTGAGCCAGCGGGTCCACCCTGACGCCCGGTTCGGTGACGGTGATGCCGTCGACGCTGACACGGCCGTCGGCGATGAGCTGCTCGCAGGCACGGCGCGAGGCGACCCCGGCGTGGGCCAGGACCTTCTGCAGCCGCTGTCCGGAGGCGACGTGAGGGTCGTCCTGACCGCCCTTGGTGGCGCGCTCACGCATCTCAAGCAGACGGGACTCCTCGTCCTCACCGATGGCCTGGGCGTCGAAGGCGGCCAGATCGGCGGCGTCAGCCTGCTCGTCGAGCTCTTCGAGGTCGTCCTCGTCGTAGAACTCCTGCGCCCCGAAGTCGCTGTGGGGCACGGACTCACTTCGGGTGTGGCGGTTCCTCAGGGTCATGGGGTCCTCCTACCGGCCATCTCATCGGCCTGTTCGACGATCTCCCCCAGCGCCTCGACGCGGGGGAGGTAGGGAGCCAGGGGTGGCAGCTCGTCCAGGGAGTCGATTCCCAGGTACTCCAGGAAGTCTCCCGTGGTCCGATACAGGATCGCACCGGAAGTCTCGGCACCGGCCTCCTCGATGAGGCCGCGGGCATGGAGGGTGCGCATGACGCCATCGACATTGACCCCGCGGATCTGCGCGACGCGTCCCCGGGTGACCGGCTGCCGGTAGGCGACGACTGCCAGGGTCTCCAGCGCGGCCTGGCTCAGGCGTGCGGTGGCGCCGCCGATGATGAACTGCTCGACGAGATCGGCATGCTCGGGCACGGAGGCGAAGCGCCACCCGCCTGCTGCCCGTCGCAGGAGGAATCCGTGAGCACGGCCGCCGGGCACCTCTCCGCGGTACTCGGCAGCCAGCTCCTCGAGCAGCTCCTCGCAGGCGCTCTCGTCGATGCCGAGGGCCTCGGCGATCGCAGAGGTGGTCACTGGTTCGTCGGCAACGATGAGGATGGCCTCAGCCGCACTGCGCAGCTGAGACCCGGCGGCCTCGCTCATGCGAATTCCTCCTCGAGCTCAGTGAGGTTCTCAGAGGTCATCATGCCGGTCAGGTCGTCCTGGCCGCCGCACCAGGTCACGGTGATCTCGCCCATGGCCTCGATCTGCTCCAGCTCGGCGCTGCCCTGCCGGTGGAGAATGAGCAGCGCGAGGAACCGGGCCACTACGACGGCGGTGCGCTCGGCGTCCTCAATGATCTGGGCGAAGGTCAGGGTTCCGTGACTGCGCAGCCTGCCGGCGATGAGGCTCAGCTGTTCACCGACCGGTACTCGCTCGTGCAGGTGGACGGTCTGGACGCCCGGATCCGCGGGCCGGGTGAAGGCGCCCACCGCCATCCGGGTCAGATCCTCGGGGGTGATGGTGGCCACGAGCCTGGGCAGTAGCGCCGCCAGATGCGGTTCCAGGGTGACGATGCGGGGGTGGCTGCGTGCGGAGGTCTCCGCCCGGTGGCGGAAGGCCGCGGCGGCCTCCTTGAAGGCCCGGTACTGCAGGAGCCGGGCGAAGAGCAGGTCACGGGCTTCGAGCAGCTCGAGGTCGGGCTCCTCCTCGTCCTCGTCGTGAGGCAGAAGGCGATGGGCCTTGAGCGCCAGGAGGGTGGAAGCCACGACGATGAACTCCGATGCGCGCCCCAGGTCCCAGTCCGAGCGCATGTGGGCGATGAAGTCGTCGGTCACCTCGGCCAGCGCCAGCTCGGTGACGTCGAGCCGCTTGCGGGCAATAAGGCTCAGAAGCAGGTCGAAGGGCCCCTCGAACTGGGGCAGCGTGACACTGAATCCGGGCAGCCGGGGCGGCCCCTGCTCCTCCGGCTCAGGCGACATCGCCGCGGGCGATGACCTCACGGGCCAGCCGGCGGTAGGCGTCCGCGCCGGGGTGGGAGGGCGCGTAGCTGGTGATCGGCTCATTGGCCACGGAAGCGTCCGGGAACTTGATCGTGCGCCGGATGCGCGTGTCGAAGAGCTGCTCGCCGAAGGCCTGCTCCAGGCGTTCGAGCACCTCTCGTGAGTGCAGGGTGCGGGAGTCCACCATGGTGGCGAGGATGCCGTCAATCTCCAGGGTGGCGTTGAGACGATCCTTGACGCGCTCAACGGTCTCGACCAGGAGCGCCACTCCGCGCAGGGCGAAGAACTCGGTCTCCAGCGGGATGATGACGCCATGGGAGGCGGTCAGGGCGTTGATGGTCAGCAGTCCGAGCGAGGGCTGACAGTCCACAAGGATCACGTCGTACTCGTCGAGAACCGGACGCAGCACCCGCTTGAGGGCCTGCTCGCGGGCAACCTCGTTGACGAGCTGGACCTCAGCTGCGGACAGGTCAATGTTGGCCGGGACGATGTCCAGTCCCTCCACTGTGGTCTCGTGGATGACCGTGCGAATATCCGGACGGCTGGCGACGAGCAGGTCATAGATGGTGGAGTCGAGCTCGTGAGCGTTGATGCCCAGGCCGGCCGAGGCCGCTCCCTGGGGGTCGAAGTCGACGATGAGGACCTTGCGCCCCAGCTCGGCCAGCGCCGCGCCGAGGTTGATCGTCGTCGTGGTCTTTCCGACGCCGCCCTTCTGGTTGCACATGGAGATGACCCGAGCGGGTCCGTGCGACTCCAGCGGCGCGGGAACGGGGAAGTCCTTCTCCTCGCTCTCGTCGGTGCCGGGGTTGTCGATCAGGCCTGGCTGGATGGAGTCATTCACGTCGCCCAGCCTAGTCGAAAGCCGACCGACATCGCCCAGTTCAGACGGGACACGCCAGAGAACAGCCCTGACAGGATCCTGCTTTCAGGCGCGACCGGGTGCGCACTCAGGTTTGGACCGGGAGCACGGCCTGCGGCAATGGGCTCAGTGATCACGCCAGAGCCCGCGGGTGACTGGTGGCGTAGACCTCCCGCAGGTGGTCGACGGTGACCTTCGTGTAGATCTGGGTGGTGGTGACCGAGGCGTGTCCGAGCATCTCCTGGACGACACGCACGTCCGCCCCTCCCGCCAGCAGATGCGTGGCGAAGGAGTGGCGCAGGGTGTGGGGGGAGATGCGTCGCTCGTCGGCGCAGTCCGTCCCGATGAGCCCGGCCCGTTCAGCGGCCTGCTGCAGGACGGCCCAGGCGCTCTGCCGACTCAGGGGCCTGCCCAGGGTGTTGAGAAAGACCTGCGGCACTCCCCTGCCCTTCTCAGCCAGGATCGGCCGGCCTCGTACCAGGTAGGCGTCCAGCGCCTCCCAGGCGTAGGTCCCCATGGGGACCACGCGTTCCTTGCGTCCCTTGCCGAACAGCCTCAGCAGCCGGGAGCCGGTGTCGAGATCGTCGACGACGAGCCCCACCGCCTCGGAGATGCGGGCGCCAGTGGCGTAGAGGACCTCCAGCAGCGCCCGGTCGCGCAGGCTCACCGGGGAGTCGTCAACACCTGCGGCCTCCAGGAGGCGGCGGACCTCATCGATCCCTAAGGCCTTGGGCAGGCGCCTTCCGGGCTGGGGCGGGCGCACGGTGGCCGAGGGGTCCTCGGTGGTGGTGCCCTCGGCCAGGAGGAACTTGTGCCAACCGCGCACGGCCGTGACGGTTCTGGATGCCGACGACGACGCCAGTGGGCGGGCCCCGTCGGAGCCGGAGCGCAGGACCTCCAGGAAGCCGGCGACGTCGTTGCGGCTGACCTCCTGCGGGGATGAGATGCCTGCGCTTCTCAGATAACGCAGGTAGCGGCCGAGGTCGCGCTCGTATGCGCTCAGGGTGTGAGGGCTCAGCCCTCGCTCAACACGCAGGTGGGCGAGGTAACCGCGCAGCCCCCGGTCCAGGACGTCGCCACGAGGATCGGGGGTGGTATCGACGGTCGGCTCCGTCGTGTGCGCAGTGCTCGTCGGAATCCGCCGATGCTCAGCCGAGCTTGGCGACCAGGCCGAGCCCGACGATCGTGATCGTCCAGACAACGGCCACCGCCACCGTGATGCGGTCGAGGTTGCGCTCGGCCACGCCGGAGGACCCGGCCGAGGAGGAGATACCGCCTCCGAACATGTCCGACAGACCGCCGCCCTTGCCCTTGTGCAGGAGGATCGACATGATGAGGAAGAAGCTCGAGAGGACGAGCAGCACCTGAAGGACGATACGCACTACGTTCACGTCACGTTCCCTTCGTTGTTGGTTCCGTCTTGCTGCGGGGGCCTCACGCTCCGGCTGGGTCCGGCGCGACTCCCGACAGGGTCCGCGCCCCCACCTGTCCGCGTGGCAGTCTACCTGCAACGCACAGGGTCCCGGACACCTCGGGGTGTGAGGTGTCCGGGACCCTGTCAGTGAGTGGTGAGACGCTACGGGGAGACGATCACTCGGCTCCTTCGTCGTGGCTCGGGCCGCTCAGGCGTAGAAGCCTGCCATGGCGGCGAAGGAGTCCGCCTTGAGGGAGGCTCCACCGACGAGCGCGCCGTCAACGTCGGGCTGGGCCATGAGCTCCTTGATGTTTCCGGGCTTGGCGGAGCCGCCGTAGAGGATGCGGGTGGCCTCAGCGGTGGCGTCACCGTAGTCGGCGCGCAGGGCCTCGCGGATCGCTCCGCACACCTCCTGGGCGTCCTCGGCGGTGGCGGTCTCGCCGGTGCCGATGGCCCAGATGGGCTCGTAGGCAATGACGATCTTGGCGACGTCCTCGCCGCTCCATCCCTCCAGGGCGGCGCGGATCTGCCCCAGGACGAAGTCGACGTGGGTGCCGGCCTTGCGGATCTCGAGGGCCTCGCCGCAGCACAGGATGGGGGTCATCCCGGCGTCGAGCACCTTGCGGGCCTTGGCGCCCACGAGGGCGTCGGACTCGCCGTGGTACTCGCGACGCTCGGAGTGCCCCATGACCACGTAGCTGACGCCGAGCTTGGTGAGCATCTCGGTGGAGATCTCACCGGTGTAGGCACCGTTGTCGTGGATGGAGACGTCCTGGGCGCCGTACTTGATGTTCAGGGAGTCGGCCTCGACGATGGTCTGAACGGTACGGATGTCCGTGAAGGGCGGGATCACAAGGACCTCGCACTTGGTGTAGTCGTGGTCGTGGTCCTTGAGCTCCATCGCCAGGCCCTGGACGAGGTGATTGGCCTCGAGGTGGTCGAGGTTCATCTTCCAGTTTCCCGCCATGAGCGGGGTGCGGTTACTCATCTGGGTTGCCTTCCTTCAGTCGTTGAGCACTGCGATACCGGGCAGGGTCTTGCCCTCGAGGAGCTCGAGGGAGGCGCCGCCGCCGGTGGAGATGTGGGAGAACGTGGCCTCATCGAAGCCGAGCGTGCGCACGGCCGCGGCGGAGTCGCCACCGCCAATGACGGAGAAGGCGTCGGACTCGGAGATCGCCTTGGCCACGGCCTTGGTGCCCTCGGCGAAGGCAGGGAACTCGAAGACACCCATGGGGCCGTTCCACACCACGGTCTTGGAGGTGGCGATGGCGTCGGCGAAGAGCTGTCGCGTCTTAGGACCGATGTCCAGCCCCATCTGGTCGGCGGGCAGCTCGTCGGCAGGCACCACGGTGGCGGGGGCGTCCGCGGCGAAGGTCGGGGCCACGACGGTGTCGACGGGCAGCAGCAGCTCGACGCCGTTGGCCTTGGCGGTCTCCAGGTAGCCCTTGACGGTGTCGATCTGGTCCTTCTCCAGCAGGGAGGTGCCCACCTCGTGGCCCTGAGCGGCCAGGAAGGTGTAGGCCATGCCGCCACCGATGAGGAGACGGTCGGCCTTACCCAGCAGGTTGGAGATGACGCCGAGTTTGTCAGAGACCTTGGAGCCGCCAAGCACCACGGTGTAGGGGCGCTCGGGGTTGTTGACGGCGCGCCCCAGGGACTCAATCTCCTTGACGACGAGCAGGCCGGCTGCGGAGGGCAGCAGCTTGGCCACGTCGTAGACGGAGGCCTGCTTGCGGTGCACGACGCCGAAGCCGTCGGAGACGAAGACGTCGGCCAGGGCGGCGAGCTCGGCGGCGAAGGCCTCGCGCTCGGCGTCGTCCTTGGAGGTCTCAGCGGCGTTGAAGCGCACGTTCTCCAGCAGGACGATCTCACCGTCACCGGCTGCGGCGACGGCGGCCTTGGCGGACTCGCCCACGGTGTCCTTGGCGAGGGTGACCTTGACGCCGGTGACCTCGGCGAGGCGCTTGGCGACAGGGGCCAGGGAGTAGTCGGGGTTGACCTGCCCCTTGGGGCGTCCCAGGTGGGCGGCGATAATCACCTTGGCACCGGCGTCGAGCAGGGTACGCAGGGTGGGCAGAGCAGCCTGGATACGACCGTCGTCAGTGATGTTCTTGTCGGCGTCCAGCGGCACGTTGAAGTCGGAGCGGACCAGGACTCGCTTGCCCTTGAGGTCGCCCAGGGACTCGATGGTCTTCATAAAGCCTCTCATCGGTTGTGGGTGATGGTGTGGGTGTGGGACGGACGGCGCCCGCGCACGCATAGCGTGGCGCGGGCGCCGTCTTCTAGAGAGTCATGCTCTCGGTCTGGTCTCAGGCGAGCTTGGAGCCGACCAGGGCGGTCAGGCGGACCAGGGCGTTGGAGTAGCCCCACTCGTTGTCGTACCAGGTCAGGACCTTGACGAGGTTGCCGATGACCTTGGTCTCGGTGGCGTCGAAGATCGAGGTGTGCGGGTTGCCCACGATGTCGGTGGAGACGATCGGGTCCTCGGTGTACTCGAGAACGCCCTTGAGCTCACCCTCGGCGGCGGCCTTGACGGCGGCCTTGACGGCGTCGACGGAGACCTCCTTCTCGGCGACGAAGGTCAGGTCGGTCAGCGAGCCGGTCGGAGTGGGGACACGCACGGCCAGACCGTCGAACTTGCCCTTGAGCGCGGGCAGGACGAGGGCCACGGCCTGGGCGGCACCAGTCTTGGTGGGGATCATGTTCAGGGCGGCGGCGCGAGCACGGCGGAGGTCTTTGTGCGGGGCGTCGAGGACGCGCTGGTCACCCGTGTAGGAGTGGATGGTGGTCATGATGCCGCGCTCGATGCCGAAGTTCTCGTGGAGAACCTTGGCCAGGGGGGCGAGGCAGTTGGTGGTGCACGAGGCGTTGGACACGATGTTCATCGTGGCGTTGTCGTAGTCGCCCTCGTTGACACCCATGACGAAGGTGCCGTCGACGTTCTTGGCGGGAGCGGAGATGACGACCTTCTTGGCACCACCGTCAATGTGGGCCTTGGCCTTCTCGCCGTCGGTGAAGAAGCCGGTGGACTCCACGACGACCTCGACGCCCAGGTCGCCCCAGGGCAGGTCGGCGGGGTTGCGCTGAGCGAGCACCTTGATGTGCTTGCCGTTGACGGTGATGCCATCCTCGTCGTAGGAGACCTCGCCGTCGAAACGACCGAGGATCGAGTCGTACTTGAGCAGGTGGGCCAGGGTCTTGTTGTCCGTCAGGTCGTTGACGGCGACAACCTCGATGTCGGCGCCCTGCTCGAGGGCGGCACGGAAGAAGTTGCGGCCGATCCGGCCGAAGCCGTTAATACCAACGCGGGTGGTCACTTTGTGTCCTCCTAGTGCGCCGGTTGGCGGCGCACGGTTGCTGGGCTCTTCTCACACATGGCGTGTGCTGCCGGAACTTCTTCAGCTCATATCCGAATCGGCTCCGGCACGGCCGAGTCTAGTCACACTGGGCGGGCGCTGGGAGTCGCCGACCACGCCACGGGCGAACACTGTGATGCACAAGCCAATCCGAGGGGGACTAAAGACCATCGGGCACCCTCGAGACAAGGACCGAGGTCCTATCTCGGCTCAGGGTTCGAGCATCTCCTGGGTGAGAACCGACTCAGTGTCGGGGATGCCCAGCTCGTGGGCCTGCTTGTCCGCCATGGCCAGGAGGCGCCGGATACGCCCGGCCACGGCATCCTTGGTCAGCTGCGGGTCGGAGAGCTGCCCGAGCTCCTCCAAGGAGGCCTGCTTGTGCGCGACCCGCAGGCGGCCTGCCTGAAGCAGGTGGGCGGGGACGTCGTCCCCCAGGATCTCAAAGGCGCGCTCGACGCGGGCCCCCGAGGCGACGGCGGCGCGGGCCGAACGGCGCAGGTTGGCGTCGTCGAAGTTGGCCAGCCGGTTGGCGGTGCCCCGCGACTCGCGCCGGGATCGGCGCTCGGCCCAGACCTTGAAGGCCTCCGGCGCCCCCATCCGCTCCAGGAGGACGCCGATGGCCTCACCGTCGCGAACGACGACGCGGTCGGCACCACGCACCTCGCGGGCCTTGGCGGAGATGTCGAAGCGCCGCGCGGCCCCGACCAGGGCCAGCGCGGCCTCAGAGCCGGGACAGGTGACCTCCAAGGAGGAGGACCGGCCGGGCTCGGTCAGGGATCCGCGGGCCAGGAAGGCTCCGCGCCACGCGGCGGCGGCAGCGTTGCGCCCTCCTTGAATGACGGCAACCGGCATGCCCCGTACCGGCCGGCCCCGGTCGTCGACCAGCCCGGACAGCCGGGCCAGGTCCTTGCCACGCTTGGTCACGCGCAGCACGTAGCGAGATCCTCGGTGCAGGGAACCACCCTGGACCACCATCACCTCGGGCTCCATCCCGTAGAGCTCCTTGAGGTGCTGGTGCAGCCGGCGCACGGCTCCCCCGTGATCGAGCTCGGCCTCGACGACGATGCGCCCGGAGACGATATGGAGCCCTCCGGCGAAGCGCAGCATCGCGGAGACCTCGGCCCGTCGTTGGGCGGCGTTCTCGGTGGCGACGAGCGCAAGCTCATCCTTGACGGTGACCGTCAGTGACATGGGCGGGCTCCTCGTGGTCGGGGTTCGTGATTCGGGTCTGGCGGCATGGTGGAGGCCGCTGCCGTTGCCAGGGCGTCCTAGGTGCAGGCGAGGCGCTGCTCGAACGGACGCGGGCCAAGCGGCTGAGACGTCAAAGCGCTGTCAAACGGCGCCCGAGGCGTATCAATGCAGATTTTCTAGCCGCAGCACCCGGCAGCCGGCTGAAAGCGGCCGCGGAGAATTATGGACGATCACGGGCAGCAGGACTCGTCAATGAGTCCAGCATCACATGCCGTCACGTTCGCTGAGATCGGTGACGTCTCCCAGCGCCCCCTCGAAGGCGTCCCGGAAGGCGGCTGCCAGGCGCAGCGGGTCGTGGTGGCACAGGGCCTCGCCGGTGCGCACCTGCCGCAGGACGACCGTGGCCCCCATGGTTGCGGCCACGGCTTCAAGGTCGGAGACGTCCTCAACGGTGGAGGGGTCGGCCAGCACCACGTCCAGGCGCAGGTCGGGCGCGTACTGGTTCAGGACCCGTAGATGATCGGCGATGGTCATCCCGTCGGTCTCGCCCTGCTGAGCGGAGAGGTTGAGGACCACGACCTTACGGGCCGAGGTGTTCACCAGCGCGCGACGCATGGACGGCAGGATGAGGTGCGGGAGCACTGAGGTGTACCAGGAGCCGGGCCCTAGGACCACCCACTCCGCCTCATCGATGGCGCGCAGCGCCTCGGGGTGGGCGTCGGCGTCCTCGGGAACCATCACCACGTTCTCCAGACGCCCGCGGGCCGAGGCCACTGCCACCTGCCCACTGACCCGGCGCCGGTTCCCCCCGGAGACGATGTCGGCCTCAATGACCAGGGGTGAGGAGGACATGGGCACGACGCGGCCGTGAATCGTCAGCAGGCGCCCCACCCAGTCGAGCCCGGCGACCTCGTCCCCCAGCAGCTGCCACAGCGCCAGGATGAGCAGGTTCCCCAGGGCGTGATTGTCGAGCTCTCCCTGCCCCTCGAAACGGTGCTGAAGCACATCCCGCCAGGTGAGTCCCCACTCGGAGTCCTCGCACAGCGACGCCAGCGCCATTCTCAGGTCTCCTGGCGGCAGGCAGTCGAACTCCCGGCGCAGGCGTCCCGAGGAACCTCCGTCGTCGGCAACAGTGACGACGGCGGTCAGCCGGTGGGTGACGTGGCGCAGCGCCCGCAGCGTGGCGGACAGTCCGTGCCCACCTCCCAGGGCGACGACGGCCGGTCCTTCCTCACCGCGACGGGGCCAGCCCGCCGCATCGATCGTTGTTCCCACTGCCTACTCCCGTCCCAGATCGCGGTGCTGGACAACGACCTCGAAACCCGCCCGCCTCAACCTGGCCCCGAGCCTCTCCGCCGAGGCCACGGAACGGTGCTTGCCACCGGTGCAGCCCACAGCCAGGGTGACGTGAGGCTTGAGCTCATCAACGTACTGCGGGAGCGCGGGGATGAGCAGGTCGGCGTACCCGTCGACGAAGGCCGCCGCCCCCTTCTGGGCGAAGACGTAGTCGGCCACCGGTGCGTCGCGTCCGGTGAGGTGGCGCAGCTCGGAGACCCAGTAGGGGTTGGGGATGAAGCGCACGTCCAGGACGTGGTCGGCGTCCAGGGGGATGCCGTACTTGAACCCGAAGGACATGACATTGATGCGCAGGGCCAGGTCGGACTCGTGCGCCACGAGCTCGCGCACGCGCCGGGCGAGGTCGTGGACGGAGTAGTTGGAGGTGTCGATGACGCTGTCGGCCACGCCACGCAAGCCCCCCAGGAGAGTGCGCTCGTGCTCGATCCCGTCGAGGACGGAGCCACTGCCCTGCAACGGGTGGGGTCGGCGGGAGGACTCGAAGCGTCGGACCAGGACGGCGTCGGAGGCGTCCAGGAAGATGAGCCTCACGTCGGTGCCGTTGTCGCGGACCTTGCGCAGATAGTCCATGAAGTGGGAGAAGAACTCGCGACTGCGCACGTCAACCACCGCGGCCAGCCGGTGCACCCCGGCGCCGACTGTCGTCATCATTCCCGACAGGGCCGGCAGCAGCTGGGGCGGCAGGTTGTCCACGACGTACCAGTCGAGGTCCTCCAGCGCGTTGGCCGCGCGCGAGCGCCCCGCCCCAGACATGCCCGTGACAATGATCATCTCGGGGCGTTCTGCCGGGGGAACCGGAGGAGTCGCCTCATCGAGGGCGGGGATCTCAATGGGAACCGTGTCCTGAAGCCGCTGGCGCTTGCCGGAGGAGGACTGAGGGCGGCGCTCGTCATGCATGTCCCAAGCATCGCATGTCCAGCTCGCTCCGCCCGTCGCCGACGTCGGTTTACCGGTAGCGTTTCATCGTTGCCAGTACTCACTGCCGCCGGTTCTCGGCGCCAGATACCAGGAGGCCCCATGAGCTCCTCCCCCATGTCCGACCACGCCCATTCGCCCCAGTGCGCGCCCCGGGAGACTGCGACGCACCGACCCGCAGCCCCGGTGCTGGGTACACCCTGGACCAGCAGCGCGACGAAGGTGGCGTTGCTGGGTGCCGGTGAGATCGGCAAGGAGGTGGCGATCGCTCTGACCCGCCTGGGGGTGGAGGTCACAGCGATCGACCGCTATGAGGGGGCTCCGGCCCAGCAAGTGGCGCACAACGCCCTGACGGTGGACATGAGCGATCCCAAGGCTCTGACGGCCGCCATCCGCGCCAGCGGCGCCGCCATCGTCGTCCCCGAGATCGAGGCGCTGGCCACCGATGCCCTAGCGGGCCTGGAGGAGGCCGGTGAGGTGCGGGTGGTGCCGACCGCCCGTGCGGTACAGCTGACGATGAACCGCGAGGGCATCCGACGCCTGGCCGCCGAGGAGCTGGGGCTGGCAACCAGTCCCTACGCCTTCGCCTCATCCTTGGACGAGCTGCGGGCGGGGGCTCAGCGAGTGGGCTTTCCGTGCGTGGTCAAACCGGTCATGTCCTCGTCGGGCCACGGCCAGTCGGTGGTGCGCGGGCCGCAGGACCTGGAGGCGGCCTGGCGCTACGCGGCGGCCGACGGGCGGGTCGACCGGGGCCGGGTCATCGTGGAGGGTTTCGTGCGTTTCGACACCGAGATCACCCTGCTCACGGTGCGCTGGCGCGACCCGGATACCGGAGAGACGGTGACGAGCTTCTGCGAGCCGATCGGGCACCGGCAGGTCGACGGGGACTATGTGGAGTCCTGGCAGCCGCAGCACCTGAGCCCGGTGGCCCTGGAGCGGGCCCACCAGGTGGCCGAGTGCGTGACCGCGGCGCTGGGCGGCTGGGGCCTGTTCGGGGTGGAGCTGTTCATCTGCGGGCGCGACGTCCTCTTCTCCGAGGTCTCCCCGCGCCCCCATGACACCGGCCTGGTGACACTGGCAAGCCAGCGCCTGAGCGAGTTCGAGCTGCACGCCCGCGCCCTGCTGGGCCTGCCCGTGGACACCACACTGCACTCCCCCGGCGCCTCGGTGACCATCAAGGCGACAGGCGAGTCCGCGCCGGGCGAGGGCGTACGCTTCGCGGGACTTGACGAGGCGCTCGGGCAGGACGGGGTGGACTTGCGGCTCTTCGGCAAGCCCGAGGCCCACCCGGGTCGACGCCTGGGCGTCGTCGTGGCCTGCGCCGACGACGTACAGGTCGCCCGAGACAGGGCGCGGTCCGCCGCCGGGTCAATTCGTCCCAGCGTCTGAGCTGGCCGCCCGAGCCCGGAATCGCAGTGGCTACGCCCGCGGCGGTTCCTGCGACGGGGGCACGAGGCAGGCGCCGTTGGAGGCGATGACGTCGCGGTACCAGCCGAAGGACTTCTTGCGGTAGCGGGCCAGGGTGCCGTTGCCGTCATCGTCGCGGTCCACGTAGATGAAGCCGTAGCGCTTGGACATCTGGGCGGTGGAGGCCGAGACCAGGTCGATGCAGCCCCAGGAGGTGTAGCCCAGGACCTCGACGCCGTCGGCGATGGCCTGGGCGACCTGGACCAGGTGGTCGTTCATGTAGGCGATGCGGTAGTCGTCCTCGACCGTGGGGCCGTTGGGGCCGTCAACGAGAACATCCTTGGCTCCCAGGCCGTTCTCGACGATGAACAAAGGCTTGCCCCAGCGGTCCCAGTAGTCGTTGAGGATGGTGCGCAGTCCCGCCGGGTCGATCTGCCACCCCCACTCGGAGGCCTCAAGGGTCGGATTGGTCACGCCGCCCATGAGGTTGCCCCGGCCGGCCGGAGCCTCCTGGGTGGCGGTCTCGCACACGGACATGTAGTAGGAGAAGGAGACGAAGTCGACGGTGTGCTCCCGCAGCAGCGCGCGGTCCTCCTCGGTGATCTCCAGCTCGATGCCCTTGTCCCGCAGGGTCCGCCGCAGGTAACCGGGGTACTCGCCGCGCACGTGGAGGTCCCCGAAGGCGTAGTTGGCGCGCTCTGCCTGCTTGGCCGCCCACACGTCCCGGGGATCGGGAGTCAGCGGGTAGGTGGGCACGGCCAGGATCATGCAGCCGACCTGGATGTCGGGGTTGGTCTCGTGGGCGATCCTGGTGGCGGCAGCGGAGGCGACGAGCTCGTGGTGGATGGCCTGGTAGAGGTCCTGCTCGCTGAGCCTGTCCTTGGGCGTGGCGATGCCGCCGGACAGGAAGGGCTCGTGGAGCACAGAGTTGATCTCGTTGAAGGTGAGCCAGTACCTGACCCGCTTGCCGTAGCGCTCGAACAGGGTGCGGGCGTAGCGCTCGAAGAAGCCGATGAGGCGGCGGTCGGTCCAGCCGTCGTAGGTGCGCGCCAGGTGCAGCGGGGTCTCGTAGTGGCTAATGGTGACCAGTGGCTCGATGCCGTGCTTCTCGAGCTCGTCGAGGACCCGGTCGTAGAAGGCGAGTCCCTCCTCGTTGGGCTCGGTCTCGTCGCCGAGTGGGAAGATGCGGCTCCAGGCGATGGAGAAGCGGAAGACCTTGAAACCCATCTCTGCCAGCAGGGCGATGTCCTCGGCGTAGCGGTGGTAGAAGTCGATGGCTTCAAGCTTGAGGTTGTCCGGAGTGGGGGCCTGGGTGGGCGGGGCCATGATGCCCCGGGGCATGACGTCCTGGACGGACAGGCCCTTGCCGCCCTCGTTGTAGGCGCCCTCGATCTGGTTGGCGGCAGTGGCCCCGCCCCACAGGAAGCCTTCGGGGAAGCGCAGGTCGAGGTCGGGGTCAGGCAATGGTGCGGTCATAGCTCCTCATCCTCTGTGTCTTCTGTCGGGTGGCAGGTTCAGAAGGTTCTGGGCCAGTGACCGCCCCTGCCATGATCGCACTGACGGCCGCGCCGACCTGCGCCTCGCGGCGGCGTACAGCCTCAGTCCTGCAGGTTGACATCAGTCCAGCACATTGTGAAATCACACTACTGTTCAGCACCTGGACTGTTGAGGTGAGCCAAGATAGTACCTGCCAACGCCGGTCCGATGCCCTTGACACGGATGATGTCGTCCACATCGGCCTGCCGGATGCGTTTCACCGAGCCGAACTCCCGCAGGAGGGCCGCCTGACGAGCCGGTCCCAGGCCGGGGATCCCGTCCAGGACGGAGCGGGTCATGCCTGCCGAGCGCTTCTTGCGGTGGTGGGTGATGGCGAAGCGGTGGGACTCGTCGCGCAGGTGCTGGAGCAGGTAGAGGGCGGGTGAGGTGCGCGGCAGGATGACGGGGAACTCCTCCCCCGGCACCCACACCTCCTCCAGGCGCTTGGCCAGGCCGATGAGCGGAACATCGATGCCGAGCTCATCGAGGACCGAACGGGCGGCGTTGACCTGCGGCAGACCGCCGTCGACGACGACCAGCCCGGGCGCGTAGGAGAAGCGCCGGGCCTTGCCGGTCTCGGGGTCGATAGGGCCGGAGGCGACGGCGATACCCTCGGCGTCCTCGATCTCCTCGGCCGCACGGGCGGCCGCCTCGCCCTGTCCCTGCTCTGCGATGAGCCGTTTGAACCGGCGGGTGAGGACCTCGTGCATGGCGGTGGTGTCGTCGGCGGCGCCGCTGCCGTCCTGGCCGCGCACGGTGAAGCGCCGGTAGTCGGACTTGCGGGGGGCACCGTCCTCGAAGACGACCATGGAGCCGACCTGGTAGGTGCCCTGGGTGTGGGAGATGTCGTAGCACTCGACGCGCAGGGGCGCCTCGGGCAGATCGAGGGCCTCGGCGAGCTCGTCAAGGGCGAGGGTGCGCTGGGTGAGGTCTCCCGCCCGCCGGGTCTTGTGCAGCCGCAGGGCCTCTTCCGCGTTCTTGCGCACCGTATCCATGAGGGCGGCCTTGTCACCGCGCTGCGGGACGCGCAGGTCGACCTTCGCTCCGCGCAGGCCGACCAACCAGGCACGTACGGTGGCGGCGTTGCTGGGCATCTCGGGGACCAGGATCTCCTTGGGCACCGCCGTGGTGGCCGTGTGGGCGACGTCGTCGACGCTCGTGGCCGCCGACTCCCCGTTGCGCCGGGAAGCGTCACCGTTGGGACCGTTGCGGGGCAGGGGGCTGGACGGGGCGCGCTCCCCCACCCCGACGGAGGTGGTGGTACCCGAGGAGGTGGGGGCGCCGCTGTGGTGGACGGCGCCGGCGTCAGCCGGATCGATGAGAGAGGCGTAGACCTGCTCCAGGAGGCGTTCGATGAGCTCGGCGTCCCCGGCGTCGTCGATGAGGTCGACGACCCAGCCGCGCTGCCCGCGCACGCGGCCGCCGCGGACGTGGAAGACCTGAACGGCGGCCTCGAGCTCGTCGCGGACCAGGGCGAAGACGTCGGCGTCGGTGGCGTCGGGCAGGACGACGGCGTTACCCTCGATGACCTTGCGCAGTGCGGCGGCGTCGTCGCGCAGGCGGGCGGCCTTCTCGAAGTCGAGGGCGGCGGCAGCGGCCTTCATCTCCGCCTCGACCTGACGCAGGTAGGGACCGGTGCGCCCGGCCATGAAGGCGCAGAAGTCCTCGGCCAGCT
Source organism: Actinomyces acetigenes (assembly GCF_031296635.1). Taxonomy (NCBI): domain Bacteria; kingdom Bacillati; phylum Actinomycetota; class Actinomycetes; order Actinomycetales; family Actinomycetaceae; genus Actinomyces; species Actinomyces acetigenes. The sequence goes on along the minus strand of NZ_JASPFC010000006.1, from coordinate 64,089 downwards.
CCCGATGGTCCTGTGGGCTGATGCGGCCCACGCAGGGGGCGGAGCACTTATCGATGTAGCCCAGCAGGCAGGGACGCCCCGAGGCCTGGGCACGGCGGAAGACCCCGGCGGAGCAGGAGCGCACCGGAAACACCCGCAGCAGCTGGTCAACGGTCTCGCGGATGGACCAGGCCTGGACGAAGGGACCGAAATAGCGGGTTCCCGGTTTGCGGGCCCCGCGGACCACTTGCACGCGGGGGTAGGTCTCCCCCATCGTCACCGCCAAGTAGGGGTAGGACTTGTCGTCCTTGTACATGACATTGAAACGGGGGTTGAACTCCTTGATCCAGGAGTACTCCAGGGCCAGGGACTCCACCTCGGTGGACACGACTGTCCACTCCACCGCGCATGCGGTGGTGACCATCTTCTGGGTGCGCGGGTGCAGGGCGGCAAGGTCCTGGAAGTAGCTGGACAGGCGCTGACGCAGGTTCTTGGCCTTGCCGACGTAGATGACGCGCCCCTGCCCGTCCAGGAAGCGGTAGACCCCCGGGGACGTGGGGATCTCGCCCGGGGCAGGACGGTACGTCGAGGGGTCGGCCATGCCCGCAAGGGTAGACGCCCATCATCCTCATTCACGACACGCCGCCCTGCAGTCGGCCGCCAGGCCCCACAGGAATTCGACATAGTGGAAGGTCCGAGCCAGTATGGACCGGACCTTCATCATGGTGGTGGGCGATACTGGGATCGAACCAGTGACCTCTTCCGTGTCAGGGAAGCGCGCTCCCGCTGCGCCAATCGCCCGAGGTGGGTACCGGATTCGAACCGGTGTAAACGGCTTTGCAGGCCGGTGCCTAACCTCTCGGCCAACCCACCATGAGATGCTGGGGCTGGGCGCTCCCGGCTCCTCGGAGCGGATGACGGGACTCGAACCCGCGACCCTCACCTTGGCAAGGTGATGCTCTACCAACTGAGCCACATCCGCATGACTCCTCGCGGTCCGACCGAACCGCTCGGTGCTGGAAAACCATAGCATCACGATCGCAGTGACAGGCAAACAGCATCGCGGTGATTCACCTCACCGGGCAGCCGTTTGCTCCGGGGGCACCGGCCTGGCTATGGTTAGCGCCGCACCGGGCGATTGGCTCAGGGGTTAGAGCGCCTCGTTCACACCGAGGAGGTCACTGGTTCGATTCCAGTATCGCCCACCGGACAGCACTGTACTTTCCTGGCGCTTGCCCTCTCTTTGGAGGGCAAGCGTTTTTTCATTCCTGCTCAGCGCGGTGGCGCCGGACCTCACGACCGAGAGTCCGGCGCCACCGTGTAACGGCCAGTAACGGCCAGTAACGGCCAGTAACGGCCAGTAACGGCCAGTAACGACCAACGGCTTACTCAGATCCGGGTGCCGTCGGCGATCCTTCCGGGCGAGCCCTCCGCCTCCACGTGCGCCTCACCGGTGGCGACGACGTCGGCGCCGAAGGTCCAGTCGCCATCCACGGTCAGTGACTGCGCCTCCTTGATGGAGGGGACGCCGTCGGGGAACCGGGCCTCGAAGTCCTGGATCTTCTTGTAGAAGCGTGGGTCGAGACTCACGGTGCAGGCCTGCTCCGGGACCATCTGCAGCAGACCGTCGTCGTCAACCTTGTAGACGTCCGAGCGCACCAGCAGCAGATCGTTGGTGGTCTTCACCGGCAGGAAGCGGGAGCGGGGCACCTCGATGGCAGTCGCCCCCTCGAAGGCCTCCACAGCGGCCCCCATGGCCGTCTCGAGCTGGATGACTGGCGTCGAGGAGGAGTCGGCGGGGTCCACCGTCTTGCTGTTCCTGATGAGCGGAAGCCCGAGGATCCCTCCCCGCTCGACCAGGGTGTCGCGCAGCACCTTGAGATCGAACCAGAGGTTGTTCGTATGGAAGAAGGGGTGGCGGAACTGGTCGGTGAAGAAGTGCATCTGGTCGTCGGGGGTCTGCGCCGTGTCACGCAGGATGATACGCCCGTCGCTCTTGCGCACGGCCAGGTGCCCGCCCTTGACGTCGGCCGGAGTGCGGCGGCACATCTCTGGGGCATAGGGCGCACCGGAGGCCGCGAACCAGCCGGCGATCCTGGCCGACGGGGCCGCACCGAGGTTGTCGGAGTTGGCGGTCATGGCGTACCGGTAGCCCTTGTCCAGGAGGGCGTCCAGCAGCCCGGAGGCGAGCAGGGCGGTGTAGATGTCGCCGTGGCCCGGAGGACACCACTCGAGCTCGGGGTCGACCTCCCACTCCACGGGAGTCAGATCGTCAGCGCGCAGCTTGGGCTCGCGGTTCTGCAGGAAGTCCAGGGGCAGGCCGTCGACCTGGATCTCGGGGTGCCCGGCCAGCACCTCGAGGGAGTCCTCGCGAGTGCGGAAGGAGTTCATGAGGATCAGCGGCAGGCTCACGCCGTAACGTCGACGCGCCGCCAGGACCTGATCGACCAGCAGGTCCAGGAAGGTCTTGCCGTCACGCACCGGCAGAAGGGACTTGGCGCGATCCAGGCCCATCGAGGTGCCCAGGCCCCCATTGAGCCGGATGAGGACCGTCTTGCTCAGCGCCTCGCGGGCTTCCTCCTCGCTGACCTCGACGTCAGCCAGGGAGTCGATCTGTGTCAGGGGCTCGATGGTCTCCTCGGGGATGAGTCCTGTGGCTCCGGCCTCCAGGGCCTGGTAGTAGTGGGTGAAGACCGTGATGGCCTGCTCTGCGACGCCGGCGTCGCGCATCTTGTGCTGGGCTGAAGTGAGTCCGTTCTCGCTCATGACGCGCAGCCTATCTCAGCCTGACCGTTCTTGTGTCACTTTGTTCGGTTCTGTTCGTTCTTGAAGGATCGGACCTCTCCCGGTTCTCGAGTTATCCACAGGGCACTTGTGCCCCCTTCACGACATCGACGACTCCCCTTTACTCTCAGATGAACCGGTTGAGTGACACGTGCTCACCGCCGAGCACCGAGTGACGAGGAGAACCGTCATGTCCATACCGCCCACTGTCGGGCCGAATGTCGCCCTGGTCCTGCAGCGACTGGACCTCATCGAGAGGAAGATCGACTGGCTCGCGGAGCGCGTCACCTGGCTGACCTACTCCTCCGCCGCCCCGACGCAGGAGAGCAGCGACTCCCCCGCCACGGCGAGGAGCGACGGCCCCTCCCAGACGGAGACGACTCCACTCACGATTCCCCCGACGGCGAGGGCTGCCTCTCAGGGCTCCTGGCAGCGCCCCAACGAGGCTTCCTCTCAGGCTTCCGTCAACGAGGCCCTCCGCGCGGACAAGGATGCCCACCCCACGACGGCCACGGTTTCGGATGTTCCCCGAGCCTCCCAGAACGAGGTGCCTCCGGCCCAGAACTATCAGAGCCCCGCCCCCGTGGAGCCCGCGCGAGCCTCCGCACCCCAGACGAGCCCGGCTCCGATGCAGCATGCCCCCATGGCTGGCAACGCCCCTCATCTGCAAGGGACGAACCAGGTGGGACCGGCCGGGACCGGCCAGGCACGCGGCGCTGAGGCCGAGGCAGTCCCGGGCTGGGTCCAGCGAGCGATGCGGGAGGGCAACCTCGGGCGCTATCTGCTCTCCGGCGCCGCAGCGGTGCTCGTGCTGTCTGCCGGGGTCAGTCTGCTGGCTCTCGTCTGGGACTCCATTCCCAACCCCGTCAAGATCCTGGGGCTGGCACTGATCGCGGTCACGATGACAGCGGCCGGGGCACGCCTGGGGGTCAGTCATCCCCGTCATCGGGTCGCCGCGGCAACGATCACAGGAACCGGTGGAGGGCTGGGTTTCGTCGCCATCGTGGGAGCCGTTCTTCTCGGCGGAATGCTCAGCCCGGAGCCTGCCCTGGTCCTCATGGCCTGCTGGGGCCTGGTGCTCCTGGCCGTTTCGCACATGACACGGGTGCTGTTCACAGCGGTCGTCTCCACCCTCGGCGCCCTGGTGACCATCGGCTTCGCAGTCAGCCACGTGGCGCGCCAGCCACAGGCAGCGCTCATCACGTGGCTGATGGTCAGTATCTATGTCACGGTACTGGCGCTGACCTGCACCGTCCTGTCGCGCAACACCGGACGGATGAGGATGGCCGCTTGGTATCCGGTGACATCGATGGTGGCGACGGCAACCGCCCTCATCGCCACGCCGATCCAGCCGATGCTGCGAGCCTCCGTCGCCAGTGGCACCGGTGTCGTCCTGGTCCTGTGCCTGCTGCTGGTGTGCCAGTCAATTTACGCGAGCACACGGCTGTGGAGCATTGGTGTCAAGACCTCGGGCTGGGACTGGGGCCTGACCGCGGTGGTCCTCATGGTGGGGTTCATCAGGCTGTTGACGGGGCAGACGAGTCTCCACCTGGCGCACACCGTCATCGTTGTCACCTATCTCCTCGAGCTCCTCCTGCTGGCCGCGGCGGCGCTCGCCATACTCCCGACCTACTGCCCCGACCGTTGGCGCCGCGCCATGGCGATCGGGCACGAGGCCGCATTCTTCCCCCTCGCACTGGCCGGCATGGTGGTCATTGACGACCCCCGGGTCCATCTCTTCGTCGTCGTCGCTGCGATGCTGTGCCTTCTCCCGGCCATCATGAACGCAAGAGTGGAGCCGGCCCCGATCCTGGCCCTTCTCGGGACGGCGCCGATTCTCGTGCCTGCGGGCACTGCTTACTCCCGCAGCGACTCGTGGTCGCTGATCATCTCCGTGGTGATCTCTGCGCTCATGGTGTGCGTGGCCGAGGGGCTCGGCGACCGAGTCGCACGCAGCTCCCCACCCCAGGCTCCGTATGCCGCACCTTCACGCACTCAGCCACGGGTGCTGGCCCTGCGGGCGGCTCTGGCGGCAGTGGCTTTCAATCTCACCGTCCTCGCTCCGTTCCTGGGGTCCGGCCTCGTGGAGGACTCCCAGGACTCCCAAGGCACCTGGGCGGCCCTGCGCATGGTCCCGGGCCTGGTGACGATCGCACTCATCGCGCTGGGTGCGGTCTCTGGTGGCGCCACACCCCTGCGAGTGCTCAGTGGGCAGTGCCGAGGAGCCCGTTACCAGGTAGGCCCCCATGGCGCGGCCCTGCCCGACCCATCAGGGAGGCAGACGGGAGCACCGGCACCGTCCTGGATCGTCTCGGGGATGGTGGCCACGCTGGCGCTGGCGACACTGTCGTGGGCTGATACCGCGTCCTCGTCTGTCTGGATGCTGCTACTGGTCGCCGTCGCCCTGGGGCTGGGCGCGAGCGCCACGTGGCTCCTGCTTCCCTGGCGGCGGAGTGCGGAGGTGTGCCTGAGCCTTGCGATCGGCAACTCGCTGCTCATGTGGTTCTCAGTCATGGTGGCCACCGAGGTGGGACCGGGCTCGGTCCTCATGTCGGTGCTGGTCCTGCTGACGGGCGGAGCCTGCATCGTCTTGGGCTTCGGCGCACGTTTGACGATCCTGCGCCACTACGGACTGACCCTGGTGCTTCTGTCCGTGCTCAAGCTCGCCGTTATGGACGTGGCCTCGCAGAACTCGATCATTCGAGTCATCTCGCTGGCGGCCGCAGGTGTCGTCTGCTTCGTCCTCTCACTGCTCTACAACCGCTTCGCGCAGGAGCAGCGTCGCGAGCACGACCAGGTCCCCATGGGCCCCGGGAGCGTCTGAGCGCGGCGAGGATCCGCCGTCGAGCCGTCCAGCCGAGCCGGACCGGAGCGGGCACGGGCGTCAGCCGCGGGCGGCCTCGAGCACCGGGGCCAGGAACTGGCCGGTGTAGGACGCCTCGGTGGCGGCGACCTTCTCCGGGGTCCCGGCCACGACGACGGTTCCTCCGCCCTTGCCGCCTTCGGGGCCCATGTCGATGACCCAGTCGGCGTTGGCGATGACGTCGAGGTTGTGCTCGATGACGACCACGGAGTTGCCCTTGTCCACCAGTCCCTGAAGCACCCCGAGCAGCTTGCGGATGTCCTCGAAGTGCAGCCCGGTGGTCGGTTCATCCAGGACGTAGATGGTCCGGCCGGTGGAGCGGCGCTGCAGCTCGGTGGCGAGCTTGACGCGCTGGGCCTCACCGCCGGAGAGCGTGGTGGCCGACTGTCCCAGGCGTACGTACCCCAGTCCCACCTCGACCAGGGTGTTGAGGTGGCGGGAGATGACCGAGGAGGCGGAGAAGAACTCGGCAGCCTGGTGGATGGTCATGTCCAGGACGTCGGCGACCGTCTTGTCCTTGTAGCGGATCTCCAGGGTCTCCCGGTTGTAGCGGGCGCCATGGCAGACCTCGCAGGGGACGTAGACGTCGGGCAGGAAGTTCATCTCGATCTTGAGCGTGCCATCGCCCTTGCAGGACTCGCAGCGTCCGCCCTTGACGTTGAAGGAGAAGCGCCCGGGTCCGTAGCCGCGCACCTTCGAGTCGGGCACGGCCGCGAAGATCTTGCGGATGTGGTCCCACACCCCGGTGTAGGTGGCGGGGTTGGACCGGGGGGTGCGCCCGATCGGTGACTGGTCGACGTGGACCACCTTGTCCAGGTGCTCCACTCCCCGCACCGTCTTGTGCCTGCCTGGCACGCCGCGGGCGCGGTTGAGCCTGTTGGCGAGCACCTGGTAGAGGATGGAGTTGACCAGGGAGGACTTCCCCGAGCCGGATACACCCGTGACGGCGGTGAGCACGCCGAGCGGGAAGGAGACGGTGACGTCCTTGAGGTTGTTCTCGCGGGCGCCGACGACGGTGACCTCACGGTTCTTGTCCCGTTTGCGTCGAGTGGCGGGGATCTTGATCTGACGCCGCCTGGCCAGGTAGTCGCCGGTGATGGAGCCCTCGGCTCCGGCCAGGCCCGCGACGTCACCGGAGTAGACGACCTCACCGCCCAGCTCGCCGGCTCCCGGCCCGATGTCAACGATCCAGTCGGCCGAGCGGATGGTGTCCTCGTCGTGCTCGACGACGATGAGCGTGTTACCCAGGTCCCGCAGTCGCTGGAGGGTCTCGATGAGTCGGGTGTTGTCGCGCTGGTGCAGGCCGATACTGGGCTCGTCCAGGACGTAGAGGACGCCCACCAGGCCCGAGCCTATCTGGGTGGCCAGGCGGATGCGTTGGGCCTCACCCCCAGAGAGCGTGGCCGCGCCGCGGGCCAGGCTGAGGTAGTCCAGGCCCACGTCTACGAGGAAGCCCAGGCGCGCGTTGATCTCGGTCAGGACGCTGCCGGCGATCTGGGCGGCCTGGCCGGTGAGGTTGAGCCCGGCCAGGAAGTCTCGGGCCTCACCGATCGGCAGCTCGCACAGCTGAGCGATGGACAGCTCGCCCACGCGCACGGCCAGCACCTCGGGCTTGAGTCGGGCCCCGGCACAGACGGGACAGGGGATCTCACGCATGTAAGCCTGGTAGCGCTCCCGGGACCAGTCGGACTCGGTCTCGTCATGCTTGCGCATGACGTAGTCGAGGACGCCCTCGAAGCCGGTGGAGTAGATGCGTTCGCGCCCCCAACGGTTGCGGTAGGTGACCTTGACCTCGTAGTCCTTGCCGCGCAGGATCGCCTCCCGCGCACGCGCCGGCAGGGCGCGCCAGGGGGTGTCGACGTCGAAGGAGAGCTCTTTGCCCAGGGCCTCGAGCTGGCGGGTGAAGTACTTCTGGTGGCTCGACCAGGGGGCGACGGCACCCTCGGCCAGGGTGAGTTCCTCGTCGGGGACGACGAGCTCGGGGTCGACTTCGAGCCGGGTGCCGATCCCGGTGCAAGCGGGGCAGGCGCCGTAGGGGGCGTTGAAGGAGAAGGTGCGCGGCTCCATCTCGTCCAGGGCCAGGGGGTGCTCGTTGGGGCAGGCGCGCTTCTCGGAGTAGCGTCGCTCCCGGTCGGGGTCGTCCTCGGGCAGGTCGACCTGCTCGATGATGACCAGGCCCTCCGCCAGGCCGAGCGCTGTCTCGACGGAGTCGGTGAGGCGCTGGCGGATACCCTCGCGGACGACGAGCCGGTCGACGATGACCTCGATGTCGTGCTTGAGGCGCTTGTTGAGGGTCGGGGGGTTGTCGAGGCGCTCGGCGGCGCCGTCGACGCGCACCCGGTTGAAGCCGCGTCCGCGCAGCTCGCCGAAGAGCTCGGAGTACTCGCCCTTGCGTCCGCGCACCACGGGGGCGAGAACCTGAAAGCGTGTGCCTTCGGGCAGGGAGCGGACCTGGTCGACGATCTGCTGCGGGGTCTGGGAGGAGATGACGGCGTCGCAGACCGGGCAGTGCTGGATACCGGCGCGCGAGTAGAGCAGACGCAGGTAGTCGTAGATCTCCGTCACGGTGCCCACTGTGGAGCGGGGGTTGCGCGAGGTGGACTTCTGATCGATGGAGACAGCGGGACTCAGTCCCTCGATGAGCTCGACGTCGGGCTTGTCCATCTGGCCGAGGAACTGGCGGGCGTAGGAGGACAGGGACTCCACGTAGCGGCGCTGTCCCTCGGCGAAGATCGTGTCGAAGGCGAGGGAGGACTTGCCCGAGCCCGACAGTCCAGTGAAGACGATCATCGTGTCGCGCGGCAGGTCCAGGTCGACGCCCTTGAGATTGTGCTCGCGGGCCCCACGGATGATGAGAGAGTCGTTCACGGGATTCGAGTCTAAGGGGTGACTGCGCGTCCCGCGCATCGCACATGTGTTCGACGTGTCTCATGGTCGGGACGGCGGAAGAATGCCTGCGCTCCTGGGTTTTCTCCACGGCTGGCGCTGCCGCCCTTATGCTGAGGTCATGAGCAAGATCTACGCCGTCGAGTACCACTACGTCACTGACAAGGACGAGGAGATGGCCGCTGTTCGGCCCTCGCACCGCGCCTTCAACGGCCGGCTGGCCGATGAGGGCCGGCTGCTGGCCGCAGGCCCCTACGTGGGCGCCCATGACGCCCTCATCGTCGTGCGGGCCGACGACGAGGCCGGCGCGCTGGCCCTGCTCGAGGAGGACCCCTTCCAGCAGGCAGGCTTCATCTCCGAGCGTATTGCGCGCGAGTGGAACCCGGTCATCGGGGTCCTGGCCTGAGCCGGCCTGACCCGGACTGAGGCACCGGCCTTCACGCTCAGCGGGCGATGTTGCCTTCAAGCCTCAGGGTGCGGTCCCTAACGGTCACGCACGATCCGACGCCGCACCAGGTGAACCATCTCGATTCCTCCGATGGCCAGGCCCGCCATGAGCGCGATCACCCACCACACGCCGGGGGTGGGCCAGGCCAGAAGGAAGAAGGCGCGCACCGGCGGGGCGACGACGCCGAGGACCGCGATCGCCCCCATGAGGACCACCAGCCCCAACCGCCAGCTCGTCAACGGTCTGGCGGTGAGTGTGAGCAGCCACAGACCGCAGGTGATGAGCACCAGGGTCGTCGCCGTGGTCACCTGGGCGCGCGGGGCGTGGGTGAGTGTCAGCCAGAGGTACGTGGTCAGGGTCACGGTGCCCGCCATGAGTCCCGCCGGTACGCACAGGCTGAGCACTCGTCTGAGGAAGCCCTCCCGGTAGCGCTGGTCGCTGGGGGCCAGGGCCAGGACGAAGGCGGGGATTCCGATCGTCAGAGAGGAGACGACCGTGAACTGGCGGGGTAGGAACGGGTAGGCGACCGCCAGGGCTGACACGACGACGGCGATGAGCGAGGCGTAGATGGTCTTGGCCAGGAACAGGGAGGCGATGCGCTCGGTGTTGGCCATGACGCGGCGCCCCTGGGCCACGACCCCGGGCAGGGCCGAGAACTCTCCTTTGAGCAGCACCAGGCGCGCCACCGCCTTGGTGGCCGGCGCTCCATTGCCCATGGCGATGCCGAGGTCGGCGTCCTTGAGCGCCAGGGCGTCATTGACGCCGTCCCCGGTCATCGCGACGACGTGCCCTCGGGACTTCAGTGCCCGCACCAGTGCCCGTTTCTGCTCGGGAGTGACCCGTCCCAGGACGCTGGCGCCCTCAACGGCGTCGGCCAGGCGCTCCAGGTCCTCCTCCGTCTCCTGCCCGCTGCCCGCCCCGGCAGGCAGGGTACGTGCGTCCAGGGCGACGAGCTCGCCGCCGTCAGAAGCGGTGACTCCGGCCTGGCGGGCGACCGCGGCCACGGTCTCGGGGCTGTCACCGGAGATGACCTTGGCGTCGACGCCCTGCTGGCGGAAGTAGGCGAGGGTCTCGGCGGCGTCGGGGCGTATCTCCTCGGTGAGGATGATGATCCCTGCGGCCTCAAGGTCGTTGGGAAGCCGCGGCTCCTCCTCCCCCGGAATCAGCCTCCAGGGTGAGCGCGAGCGGGCCAGGGCCACGACGCGCGCTCCCTGCGCGGCGATCTGACGAGCACGATCCAGTACTGACTCGCTGTGTCCTGCCAGGAGGATCTCGGGGGCGCCGAGCACCCAGGTGGTGCCGGAGCGGTCGCGAGCTGCGGACCACTTGCGGCGCGAGGAGAAGGGCACCGACTCGACGTCTGTCGAAAAGGCCGCCTCGCCGGGTTCCGGGACTTCCCTGAGGCCGTGCTCGCCGAGGCGCTCGGGATCGCTGAGCCCCTCCCTGATGGCGTCGGCGGTGGCGTTGGGCTCCCCCACCGTACTGAGTAGGGCGAGCGCCGAGAGCACCTCACAGGACGCCCGACCGCCGTCGGCGCCCTGGATCTCCCCGAGGCGGATGCGGCCGGTGGTGATGGTGCCGGTCTTGTCCAGGCACAGGGTGTCGACCCGGGCCAGGACCTCGACGGCAGGCAGCTCCTGAACCAGGACGTTGCGCCTGGCCAGGGACAGGGAGGCGGTGGCGAAGTTGACGGAGGTCAGAAGGACCAGGCCCTGGGGCACCATGCTGACCACGCCCGCGATACCGGCGACGACTGCGTTCCGCCAGGCGCCGCTGCTCCAGGCCTCGGCGATGCTTCCGCTCAACCGCAGCTGGGACCACACCAGCACGAGGGCCACGGGCACGATGACCCAGCTGATCCAGTGCAGCACCCGGTTGGTCCCGGCCTGCAGCTCGCTGACGACGAGCGAGTACCTGCGGGCCTCCCGGGCCAGCCGGTGGGCGTAGGCGTCCCTGCCGACCGCGGTGGTGCGGAACAGCCCGGTCCCGGCCGTCACCGTGGTCCCGGACATGACCTGCGCTCCGTTCACGGGGCGCACGGGCCGGGACTCACCGGTGAGGATCGACTCATCGATCTCCAGGCCGTCACTGGTCAGGACCTCCCCGTCAGCAGGCACCTGCTGTCCGGCCCGGAGCCGTACGACGTCGTCGAGGACGACCTCGCCGACCGCCACCTCGGTCTCGGTCCCGTCCCTGACGACAACGGCGCGGGGCGTCTCCAGCACAGACAGACGGTCCAGGGCGCGCTTGGCGCGGATCTCCGTCAGGGTTCCGGTGGCGGTGTTGAGCAGCAGAACGAAACCGAACAGAGCGTCCGCCCAGTGCCCCAGTGCCAGGACGAGGACCAGCGCGACGCCGAGGATGCCGTTGAAGATCGTGAAGACATTGGCTCGCAGGATCTGGGCGGCACTGCGGGAGGTCCGCTCGCGGTACTCGTTGGTCCGTCCGGAACTGACACGCTCGGCGACCTGGGCGGCGCTGAGCCCGATCACCGGGGACTCGGGGGGACTCGTCGTACTCACGAGTCACACAGTAGTGAATCGGTCGGAGAGTGCTCCTCCTCCTGGGGGCCGAGACCTCAGGATGCGGCCTCGGCACGCCGGGCATCTGCTCGCGACTTGAGAATCGAGGCGATGACCGTGACCAGGATGGTGGAGATGATGACGCCCAGGGACACGCCGATCGACGCCTCGGGGATGGCGTGCCACTCCTGGCCACCGTTGATGAAGGGCACCTCGTTGGTGTGCAGGGCGTGAACGATGAGCTTGAAGCCGATGAAGCCGAGAATGACCGCCAGGCCGTAGTGGAGGTAGACGAGGCGGTCGAGCAGCCCGTCGATAAGGAAGTAGAGCTGGCGCAGGCCCAGCAGGGAGAAGGCGTTGGCGGAGAAGACCAGGAAGGGCTCGCCGGTCAGGGAGTAGATCGCGGGGATGGAGTCGACGGCGAACATGACGTCGGCGGTGCCGATGGCGATGATGCACAGCATCATGGGGGTGATCATGGTGCGCCCGGCGTGGCGGTGAATGACTTTTCCGCCCACGAAGCCGTCGGTCATGGGGATGACGCGGGCGACGAGCTTGACAAAGCCGCTGGGCCGGTACTCCTCATCCTCGTCGTCGGGTTCCTCGACTCCCTCCCGGGCCTGGGAGAAGGCGGTCCACAGGAGCCAGGCCCCGAAGAAGTAGAACACCCAGGAGAAGTTCTCGATGAGCGCAGCACCGGCGAGGATGAAGATGAGCCGCAGAATGAGGGCGATGACGATGCCTGCGAGCAGTACCTCCTGCTGGTACTTCCGGGGCACCTTGAAGGAGGACATCATGATGACGAAGACGAAGAGGTTGTCGATGCTCAGCGCCTTCTCGGTGATGTAGCCGGCCAGGTACTCCTGGGCGAAGCCCCCGCCCCACACGAACCAGACGATGCCGGAGAAGGCCAGGGCCATGGCGATATAGGCCACCGACCAGACGGCGGCCTCCTTCATGGTGGGCTCGTGAGGGGTGCGTACGTGACCGACGATGTCGATCACGATGAGGGTCAGGATGATGGCCGCCAGGCCGATCCACCCCAGGATGTGGACGTCCACGTGTTCTCCTCCGGTACGGAACTGGTACCGGAGGTCTCCTCCCGCCACGTGCGCAGGCGCTCAAGGCGCGTACCGCTCTGGCCGCGACGCCGGGAACGCAGGACCGTACGTGGTGCCCGCACCGCCGTGATGACGACGTCGCCGTTGGTTGGGAGTACTCCCCTCCGTGTATAACGTCCGAGAGTCTAACGGGGCGTTTCCTCTCGGCGTAGCCCCGCCGACGCACTCATGGCTGTGAGATCAGTCGGCGGCCTGCATGGCACGCAGCTCCTTCTTGAGGTCCTGGATCTCGTCGCGCAGTCGGGCGGCGAGCTCGAAGTGGAGGTCCTCGGCTGCGGCGTGCATCTGCTGGGTGAGCTCATTGATGAGCTCGGCGAGGTCGCCCTGCGCCGCCCCGGCGAGCTTCTCGCGCACTGTGGCCTCGGCGGCGTGCTTGCGCCGGGCCCGCACCGAGGATTCCTCGTGTCCCCGGTAGCCTCCGGCCAGGAGGTCGGCGGTGTCGACGTCCTCACGGGCGAGCATGTCGGTGACGTCAGCGATCTTCTTGCGCAGCGGTTGCGGGTCGATGCCGTGCTCGGTGTTGTAGGCCAGCTGCTTGGTGCGGCGGCGCTCAGTCTCCTCGATGGCCTCGGCCATGGCCGGGGTGATGGTGTCGGCGTACATGTGGACCTCGCCGGAGACGTTGCGGGCGGCGCGTCCGATGGTCTGCACCAGGGAGCGGGTCGAGCGCAGGAAACCCTCCTTGTCCGCATCCAGGATGGACACGAGTGAGACCTCCGGCAGGTCCAGGCCCTCACGCAGCAGGTTGATGCCCACCAGGACGTCGAAGCGACCCAGCCTCAGCTCGCGCAGGAGCTCGACGCGCCGCAGCGTGTCGACGTCGGAGTGGAGGTACTCCACGCGCACGCCCCTCTCGGCGAGGTAGGTGGTCAGGTCCTCGGCCATGCGCTTGGTCAGGGTGGTCACCAGGATCCGCTCCTGGCGCTCGACACGGGCGCGCACCTCCTCGAGCAGGTCGTCGATCTGTCCCTGCGTGGGCTTGACGACGACCTTGGGGTCCACCAGACCGGTGGGCCGGATGATCTGCTCGACGACGCCGTCGGAGCGCTGGGTCTCGTAGTCACCCGGGGTGGCTGACAGGTAGACGGTCTGACCGACACGGTCCTCGAACTCGGCGAAGGTCAGGGGGCGGTTGTCCAGTGCCGAGGGCAGGCGGAACCCGTGCTCGACCAGGGTGCGCTTGCGGGAGGCGTCCCCCTCGTGCATGGCTCCGATCTGGGGGACGGTCACATGGGACTCATCGATGACGAGGAGGAAGTCCTCGGGGAAGTAGTCCAGGAGCGTGTTGGGGGGGGTGCCGGTCTCGCGCCCGTCGATGTGCAGGGAGTAGTTCTCGATCCCCGAGCACATGCCGATCTGCTGCAGCATCTCCAGGTCGTAGGTGGTGCGCATGCGCAGGCGCTGGGCCTCCAGGAGCCGGCCGTCGTGCTCGAGCTGGGCCAGGCGCTCGGCGAGCTCGGCCTCGATGCCCTCGATGGCCTTCTGCATGCGTTCGGGGCCGGCCACGTAGTGGGAGGCGGGGAAGACGAAGACCTGCTCGACGGTGTCGATGACGTCGCCGGTCACGGGGTGCAGCGTGGCCAGGGCCTCGATCTCGTCTCCGAAGAACTCGATGCGGATGGCGAGCTCCTCGTACATCGGGATGATCTCCACCGTGTCGCCGCGTACGCGGAAGGTGCCGCGGGTGAAGTCGATGTCGTTGCGGGTGTACTGCATCTGCACGAAGCGCCGCAGGAGATCGTCCCGGTCGATCTGCTGGCCCACCTCCAGGGGCGTCATCCGGTCCACGTACTCCTGGGGGGTGCCCAGGCCGTAGATGCAGGACACCGAGGAGACCACGACGACGTCTCGGCGGGTGAGCAGGGAGTTGGTGGCGCTGTGGCGCAGGCGCTCGACCTCGTCGTTGATGGAGGAGTCCTTCTCGATGAAGGTGTCCGTCTGTGGGACGTAGGCCTCGGGCTGGTAGTAGTCGTAGTAGGAGACGAAGTACTCCACCGCGTTGTTCGGGAGAAGCTCGCGGAACTCGGCGGCCATCTGAGCGGCCAGGGTCTTGTTCGGCTCCAAGATGAGGGTGGGGCGCTGGACCTGCTCGACGAGCCAGGCGGTTGTCGCGGACTTGCCGGTTCCCGTGGCACCGAGCAGGACGATGTCCTTCTCCCCCGCCCGGAGGCGCTTGGTCAGCTCGGCGATCGCCGTGGGCTGGTCACCGCTGGGCGTGTAGGGGCTGACGACCTCGAAGGGCTTGGCTGCGCGCTGGAACTCGGTAACGGGACGCATGCCCTCAGGCTACGCGGTCCGGCCGACACCATTGACACCTCTGATCGCGCGGGCGGCTCGTTCATCATCCTGCGATCCGGCTGTCACCACACAGATACGTTTTTGTGTCCAGGAAGGAACCTTCCAATCGAGTTCGCCTATTACGGTGATCTCCGCAGGACGCCGGGCCGTCCCGTTCCATGTTCATGTGGATACTCACTGGGCCCGCGTCTGCCCCGTTTTCATCCCCTGAGTCCAAGGAACTTTCATGGCTTTCATCGTCGCCGTCTCCGCCACCATCGTCGGCGCCCTCGGCCCTGCCCGCACCGCCTCCCGACGCAGCAGCTGCTCGGGCTGAGTCCGCTTTCCGGCTCTACCTCTCGGTTCCGCCCCACTCGACGGCGGTGAATCCGGTCCGGGCCGGTGCGGGCACCAGCTTCTGCTCCCGAACCGCTGTCTGCGGCGCGTCCCCGACGACGATGTAGACCCGGATGAAGGTATCCGGGACGATCTCGGCACCCGAGGAGGGGTCTGTGAAGCGGTAGATGGCCTGGCGCGCGAACTCCTCAGAGGCGAAGGTGACCAGGGCCCTGCCCCGCTCGGCGATCCGCGGGCCCCAGAAGGTGATGAACTCGGCCGCCTCGCGCTCACTAAGCCCCAGGGTGGAGAGCTTGTCCTCCAGGAAGGCGGCTGCCGCATCCGCCTCAACGACGAAGCCCTCGTCCTGAGTGAGAATAGTGGTCCCCTCCCCCTCCCAAAACAGTGACGGGTAGTGCCGTCCCGAGGCGTCGGTCAGGTCCCCGTCAGGTGCTGCCGTCACCTGCCACGTGACGCTGCCGTCCGCCCGTGCCTGCGGCGTCGGATAGGTGTAGGTCAGTGTCCCCTCATAGTCCAGGGACACCGACAGGTCCATCGTCCTCGTGGGGTAGAGGTACAGGACCGGCTTCTTGGGCATGTCCCGTTCCGGCTCTGGGCTCGGCTCTGAGCTCGGTTCCTCAGTCGGCTCCCGGTTCTGCTGCTGGATGGCGGCACAGCCCGCGAGCATCCCGCCCGCAGCAAAGCCGCCGAGCAGCAGAAGGCTCCGACGAGCGGGGTTTTCTACCGGTGAAGGCGGCATGACGGTTCCTTTCGTAGAACTGATGCGTCCGGCCCGACGGCGTCCGGGGCGCCGTGGCTGCTCGCCTCACTGTAGGAGTGGGCGCGCTATTCGCCGATGGGAAGGCCTCCCCTGTTGTCAGGCGATGGTTCCCGGCTCCAGGATCCGGGTGCTCCAGAGTCTGTCGACCTCGGCGCGCAGGTCCTCCAGCGTCCCGGAGTTGGACACGATGGCGTCGGCGACAGCCCGGCGTTCCTCGTCGGTGGCCTGCACGGCAATACGGGCCAGAGCCTCGTCACGAGTCATCCCTCGTGCGGTGAGCCGCTCCAGACGCAGCTCGAGCTCGGCCTCGACGACGACGACGAGATCGAACAGGCCCTGCATCTGCCCCTCGACGAGGAGAGGAACGTCGTAGACCGCCACCTGCCCGGCCGGAACCGTGTCCATCCGAGCCCACGCCTCTGCTGCGATGAGGGGCAGGAGGAGCTCCTCCAGGCGCGCACGGCGCAGGTCGTTGGAGAAGACCAGCCGTCCCAGGGCGCTGCGGTCCAGGGAGCCGTCCGGGGCCAGGATTCCTTCCCCGAACTCGGCCACCACTGCCGCAAGACCGTCACTGCCCGGGCTGACGACGTCGCGAGCGACCTCGTCGGCACTGGTCACGACCGCGCCGCGCTCTTCGAGCAGGCAGGCCACTGTCGACTTACCTGAACCGATGCCACCGGTGAGCCCCACGCGTAGGGCTCGATCCGTCGGACGGCGAGTGGAACAGGGGGCAGGTGTGTGGCGCATGGTCCCATCATGCCGTGACCTGCCCGAGCCGGGCCAGCGCGCCGGCGATATGGGCCGCGGCCTCGCCCTGTTAGTCGACCACCGAGCCCGCCCGACCGTCAGTCGTGATCGTCGTGGTTGATCCGGGTCGTCTTCTTCTTCCCCGGCCCCGCCCGTAGGGAGCGATGCGCTCCTCGACCCGGGCCAGCGACTCCACCGCGCCCTGCGGAGGACTCACGCACCGGGAGGCCTGCTCCGAGGCCCGCGAGATGATCTCGCGGATGATCGGTGCGCGAGAGTGGTCCTCCTCCACCCCGTCAACCAGGACCTCCGCCAGCGCAGAGAGGACCTGCACGGCAACCAGAGGGTCGCCGACGGCGTCGACGAGTATCCCACAGCGTTCTCCTGGCCGGTTCATCGGCCAGGATTCCATCGCCTCCCGGCACTGGCGCCATACCCGGCCGCTGGAAGCGCTGTCTCCACGAGCCTGAGCGGCGTGCGAGGCCAGAGCCAGGGCGGCGCAGGCCGTTTCCGTCCACCCTTGGCTCAGGCTCAGCTCCGCCGTGTCGAGATGCTCCTTCTCCGCGCGTTCATTGGCGCCCAGTGCCGCCAGCAGCCGGCCGAAGGCCAGGCGGAGGTCGATGACCAGCTCCAGGGCGGAGTCGTCCACCACCTCGGACAGCGAGGCGCTGACCGTTTCCGCGGTCGACATGGCGCGCTGTCGCACCGATTCCATGCCATAGCCGCGAGACAGCGTGAGCAGCTCACGGACCTCCTTGAGCAGAGCACCCTGGTTACGCAGCCGGGCGCGATCAGCCGGCACGGCGCTCGTCACCGTCCCGTAGGACCGGCTGGCCAGACCTGCGGCCTCAGCGGCCATGCGCATCTCAACCCGGTACGACACGCCATTGTTGCCGTTGCGGACGTCGAAGCGGTGGGCGATGCCACGCACGAAGGCGGTCATGACGTCATAGGCGTGGACAACGGTGTCCCAAGCCGTGAGCTCCAGGTTCCCCCACGGCGTCGTCCAGCTCAGCGAGGCACCCAGGGCATGCTTTCCGTAATCAGCCCGGTTGGCCTCCCGCATGACGAGAGCCAGTCCGACAGCGGTGTTCATCAGCTGCCAGGCCGAGGCTTCCGAGACAGCCTTCATGGGGCTGTGACGGATGAGCGCGATGGCCCGTTGCCACTGGGAGGACAGCCCCAGGTACTCGAGCCTGTCCGCCAGGCACTGGAGTGACACGACATCTGGAAGGTCGAGCCGGCTCAAGGAGACGAAGGCGTCCTCGGCCTCAACGAGCCGTTGGTGGGCCAGGTAGGGGACCAGCACCGCTCCCAGCCCCCGCGCGGTCTCCAGGGGATCAGCCTCGGCACGCTTCGGGGTGGCCGTGGCTGTGCTGATGACGCCGGAGTAGTCGTCATGCATGCGGGCGGTGGCCAGGACGGCTCCGGTGTCGGTCTTGCCGAAGGAGAAGAGTCTGGCCTCACGGAGCTGTTCAAGGGCCTCGTCCCTGAGGCCGAGGACGGCGGACAGCTCCACCTGGGCGTAGCGCAGTGGAAGCGTCGAGCAGCCGTGGGCGGCCCGAATCCCCTGACAGAAGGCGATCGCCTGCTCAAGGCTCTTCCTGCTCGTGTCCGGGTCCTGGCCCAGCTGAACCAGCCACGCCCGGTCGACGGCGCAGACCGCCTGCACCACCTGGTCGGGCGCGTTTCCCGCAGCCGCCCCTTCGCCGTCGTCGGCGGCGATCGCCTTCCACAGGGCCGCTGCAGCGGCGCGACTGGGGCAGACGGGGTCGACATCCTCCAGAGCGCGGGCAATGTCGCCCCAATAGCTCATATCGTCTCCAACGGTCGTCACGTACAGGTTCCTGCTCCTGGGAAGCAGGGAGCGCCGGCCCCGGCCACAGCATGGCACAGGTGAGGTGCCCGAGCGATGGGGAGAAGGCACCGACATCTGAGGGTCTCTGCCTGCGAAGCAGGTAGAGACCCTCAGATGATGTCAGAAATCAGTTCTGATCAGTGAAGAGGTGCGGATGCTCAGTTACCAGTGAGCTTCTCGCGCAGAGCGGCCAGGGCCTCATCGGAGGCCAGCGTGCCAGAGGCCTCCGACGGAGCCGAGGAGTAGGAGGTGCCGCCCGCGGGGGCCGCCGGAGCACCGGACTCCTGCTCCTCCTCCAGGGCCTTGGCGACCTGGGCCTTGTGAGCCTCCCAGCGGGCGTGAGCAGCCGCGTACTCGGCCTCCCAGGCCTCGCGCTGGGCGTCGTAGCCCTCGAGCCACTCGTTGGTCTCCGGGTCGAAGCCCTCGGGGTACTTGTAGTTGCCCTGCTCGTCGTACTCGGCCGCCATTCCGTAGAGGCTGGGGTCGAAGTCCTCCGACGTCGGATCGACTCCCTCGTTGGCCTGCTTCAGCGACAGAGAGATGCGACGACGCTCCAGGTCGATGTCAATGACCTTGACGAAGACCTCGTCTCCGACCTTGGCCACCTGCTCGGGGACCTCAACGTGACGCTGCGCCAGCTCGGAGATGTGGACCAGGCCCTCGATGCCGTCCTCGACGCGGACGAAGGCACCGAAGGGAACCAGCTTGGTGACCTTGCCGGGAACGACCTGGCCGATGGCGTGGGTCCGGGCGAAGGCCTGCCACGGGTCCTCCTGGGTCGCCTTGAGCGACAGGGAGACGCGCTCGCGGTCGAAGTCGACGTCCAGGACCTCGACCGTGACCTCGTTGCCGACCTCGACGACCTCGGAGGGGTGGTCGATGTGCTTCCAGGACAGCTCGGAGACGTGGACCAGACCGTCGACGCCGCCCAGGTCCACGAAGGCACCGAAGTTGACGATGGAGGACACGACACCGGAGCGGACCTGCCCCTTCTGCAGGGTCTGCAGGAAGTTGGTGCGGACCTCGGACTGGGTCTGCTCGAGCCAGGCGCGACGGGAGAGGACCACGTTGTTGCGGTTCTTGTCCAGCTCAATGATCTTCGCCTCGAGCTCACGGCCCACGTAGGGCTGGAGGTCGCGAACGCGACGCATCTCCACCAGGGAGGCGGGCAGGAAGCCGCGCAGGCCAATGTCCAGGATGAGACCGCCCTTGACGACCTCGATGACGGAGCCGGTGACGACGCCGTCCTCCTCCTTGATGCGCTCGATGGTGCCCCAGGCGCGCTCGTACTGCGCGCGCTTCTTGCTCAGGAGCAGACGCCCTTCCTTGTCCTCCTTCTGCAGGACGAGGGCTTCAATCTCATCACCGACGGAGACGATCTCATCGGGGTCGACGTCGTGCTTGATGGACAGCTCGCGAGCGAGGATGACGCCTTCGGTCTTGTAGCCGATGTCGAGGAGGACCTCATCGCGGTCGACCTTGACGACAGTGCCCTCGACGATATCGCCGTCATCGAAGTACTTGATGGTCTCGTCAACGGCGGCGAGGATCTCCTCGGTCGAACCGATGTCGTTGACGGCGACCGGGGCGGGGCTGGGCGTAGTGGTTGTCATTGAGTGGATGCTCCGAATGCGGATAGTTGGATCGGGTTGATAGGGACTGCGCGCTCCCCAGTGACGTGAATCGGCCCGGACCAATTCATCATCCTGGTTGGATCAGTCTCATAGGAGACGCCCAGGAGCGCACGAGTGAACCTTAGCAGTACGTGACGAATCCGTAACTAGACGATGCTCAAGCATTATCCCGTACGTACGTGCAATCCCTCACGTCATCTGACGACTTGATGTCAAAAGGATGACGTGCCGATCTCATTCATATATCACCGGCTTCTTCGGCCGAGAGCGCGGGTCCTGGAAGGGCTCTCTAGTGGGCGGCCTCACGCCAGGTGCGTCCTCGTCCGACAGCGACGTCCAGGGGGACCGAGAGCTCTGCCGCCCCGCCCATCTGTTCCTTGAGGAGGGCCTCGACCGCCTCGGCCTCTCCGGGCGCGATCTCGATGAGGAGCTCGTCGTGGATCTGCAGGAGGATGCGGCTTGCCAGTGCCTGCTCGCTCAGCGCGCTGTCGACGTCGATCATGGCCTTCTTGACGATATCGGCGGCGCTGCCCTGGATGGGAGCGTTGAGGGCGGCCCGTTCAGCCATCTCACGGCGCTGCCGGTTGTCGCTGGTCAGGTCGGGCAGGTAGCGCCGGCGCCCGAACATCGTCTCGGTGTATCCGTCGCGGCGCGCCTGCTCCACGACGGACTCCAGGTAGTCGTGAACCTT
Source organism: Actinomyces acetigenes (assembly GCF_031296635.1). Lineage (NCBI taxonomy): Bacteria > Bacillati > Actinomycetota > Actinomycetes > Actinomycetales > Actinomycetaceae > Actinomyces > Actinomyces acetigenes. The sequence continues at coordinate 43,162 of NZ_JASPFC010000006.1, read as the reverse complement.
CCCGAACCTGGCAAAGTAGGCGTTCCTCAGATCCGCCGCCTCGGCGTTATCGATACCGAGCTGACGGGCCAGCCCGAAGGTCGACAGACCGTAGGCCAGTCCATAGCTCATGGCCTTGACGTGGCTGCGCTGCTGGGCGGTGACGTCCTCGACCCTGATGCCGTGGACCAGGGCGGCGACGTAGCGGTGCAGGTCCTCCCCGCTGCGGAAGGCCTCGATCAGCGCCTGGTCTGCGGACAGGTGCGCCATGATGCGCATCTCGATCTGGGAGTAGTCGGCGGTCATGAGGCACTCATAGCCCTCGCCGACGGTGAAGGCCTCGCGGATGCGCATCCCCTCCTCGTGACGGGCCGGGATGTTCTGCAGGTTGGGGTCGGTGGAGGACAGGCGCCCCGTGGCGGCGATGGTCTGCTGGAAGGTGGTGTGGATGCGACCGTCGGGCTGGATCGCCTTGCGCAGTCCCTCAACCGTCTGCCGCAGTTTGATGGCGTCGCGGTGCTCAAGAAGGTGCTCCAGGAAGGGGTGGGAGGTCTTGGCATACAGCCCGGCCAGGGCATCGGCGTCCGTGGTGTAGCCGGTCTTGGTCTTGCGGGTCTTGGGCATCTTCAGCTCGTCGAACAGGACGGCCTGGAGCTGCTTGGGACTGGAGAGGTTGAGCTCTCGCCCGGCGGCGGCGTAGGCGCCCTCAGCGGCGTGGGTCACGCGGGCGTCGAGCTCGGTCTGGCGGGCTTGGAGCACGGCGTCGTCGACGGCGATGCCGGCGTTCTCCATGACGGTCAGGGTCGCGGCCACGGGCATCTCCAGGTCGGTGAACAGTCCGGTGACATCACGAGCCGCCATCTGCTCATCGAGCACGGCCTGGAGCGGGAGCAGGGCGGCGGCCCGACGTGCACTGGCCAGGTGGGATGCGGGAACGGCCTCGGAGGTGAGGGCCTCGAGGTCGAAGGCGCTCTGGGACTCGCCAGGGCCGCCGTCGCCCCTGGCTCCGTTCTCGTTGACGGAGGCCAGGTCGATGCCGAGCCAGCGCTGGGTGAGGGTGTCGACGTCGTAGCTGCGCTGCTCAGGGCGGCACAGGTAGCCGGCCAGCGAGGGATCTGCGACGACGCCGTCGAGCGTGAGCCCCCGGGCGCTCAGCGCGTGCCAGCTGCCCTTGGCGTCAGCGACGAGCTTGGGGCGCTCCACGTCGGACAGGAGCCGGGCCAGGACGGCTTCGTCCTCGGGCAGGATCTCGGTGAGGTCGATGACGACCGCCCGAGAGCCATCGGACAGCGACACGAGCACGGCATCGCCCTCCACCGGGCTGAGGACGCCGACAACATCGACGCCCAGGGGGCGGGTGCCGCCGTCGCCATCTGCCGGCAGGCCGGCCTCCAACCAGTCAGCCAGCTGCCCCGCGGCAAGATCGTGTCCCAGCGAGACGATCTCCAGGTCGCCCAGTGCGTTCAAAGCGCCGGCTTCCTCTGCCTCGCCCGGCTCGGCGTGGTCGGAGGTGTCGGTGAAGCTCAGGATGCGCAGCGCCCGTTGGTGCAGGGTGCGGAACTCCAGGGCCTCGAACACGCGTGCCAGGCCGGCGCGGTCGGCGCCCGCAAGGCGCAGGTCGGTGCGCGGGACGACTCCGAGATCCAGGTCGGTAAGCAGGTGGTTGAGGCGGCGGTTGCGCACGACGTCGTCGAGGTGGTCGCGCAGCGACTGGCCGGCCTTGCCCTTGATCTGGTCCGCATGAGCGATGACGCCGTCGAGCCCGTCGTAGAGGTTGATCCACTTGGCGGCGGTCTTGGGGCCCACGCCCGGGACTCCGGGGAGGTTGTCGCTGGTCTCGCCGACCAGGGCGGCGAGGTGCGGGTAGCGCTCGGGCGTCACCCCGTAGCGCTCCTCCACCTTCTGAGGCGTCATGCGACGCAGTGTTGACACGCCCTTGACCGGGTAGAGCACGGTACACCGCTCGGTGACCGTCTGGAAGGAGTCGCGGTCTCCGGAGCAGATGAGGACCTCCATGCCCTCTGCCTGGGCAGAGGTCGCCAGGGTGGCTAGGATGTCGTCGGCCTCGTAGCCCGGCGCGGTCAGCGCTGTGACGCCCATGGCCTCCAGGACCTCCTGGATGAGCTCGACCTGCCCGAGGAAGGGCTGCGGCGTCTCATCGCGGGTTCCCTTGTACTCGGCGTACTCCTCAGTGCGGAAGGTGCCTCCCGGCAGGTCGAAGGCGACCGCCACGTGGGTGGGGCGCTCATTGTCCAGCAGCGACAGGAACATGGACACGAAGCCGTGGACGGCGTTGGTGGACTGCCCCGTCGACGTCGTGAAGTTGTCGACGGGCAGCGCGTAGAAGGCGCGGAAGGCCATCGAGTGTCCGTCAATGAGAAGAAGACGTTCGGGTACCGGATCCGAGGGGGACTGAGGTGTTGGACTCGTCGCAGGGCTGGTCGCGGTGGTGCTCACCGTGCCAGCCTAGGCCCATGACCCATCCACAGTCCGACTCGCCCCTCTCCCCCATCAGCGTAGGGGGCTCCAGTGACTCTCAGGCCTCTCCTGCCTCCGCCGACTCCCCCAGCTCGCCGGCGGTCGTCGGGCCGCTGGGCCCCGTAGGCCGCGTCACTGCGGCCTCCTACTCCGGAGCGAGCGCCTCCGCCGTAGCCTTCCCGGACCCTGCCCGGCGCCCGTACCCGGATCCGCGTCCCGCGGGCTCTGCCGTCTCCGCCTCCTCGGCACTGCACGCGGTGCTGGAGGACAGTGAGGAGGGCACGCTCATGGAGACCCTCGGGATGGAGGTGGTGACTCGTGACGCGAATCGGACCGAGGTCCGGATGCCGGTCGATGGCGCCCGACAGGTCGTCGGAATCCTGCACGGCGGTGCCACCGCTGCGATCATCGAGACGGCTGCCTCCGTGGCCGCGCGCGCGGCGGCGCCCGACGGTGCCGTCCCGGTGGGGGCGGAGCTGACGGTCAGCCACCTGCGCTCCGTGTCCCAGGGCTGGGTGAAGGCCACCGCCGTTCCTCTTCACCGCGGCCGTCGCACCGTGGTCTACCAGGTGACGGTCACTGACGACGAGGAGCGGACCATCGCCGTCGGGACGCTGCGCAGCCTGTTCACCTGAGGCTCCGCTCCGCAGAGGGCGATCAGTGGGCGCTTAGTCCTTCTTGGCCGAACCGACCTGTTCGATGACGGCGTCGGCCACCTCGCGCATGGTCAGACGCCGGTTCATGGAGGTCTTCTGCAGCCAGCGGAACGCCTCCGGCTCGCTCAGCCCCATGCGCTCCATGAGCAGTCCCTTGGCCCGGTCAACGCGTTTACGGGTCTCGAAGCGCTCGGTGAGGTCGGAGATCTCACTCTCCAGGGAGAGGATCTCCTCGTGCCGTGACATGGCGATCTCAAGTGCCGGGATGAGATCCGCCGGGGTGAAGGGCTTGACGACGTAGGCCATGGCGCCGGCGGCGCTGGCTCGTTCGACGAGCTCGGTCTGGGAGAAGGCGGTCAGCATGACGACGGCGCAGTTGTGCTTCTCGAGAATCCTCTCCGCCGCGGTGATGCCGTCGGTCACCGGCATCTTGACGTCAAGAACACACAGGTCAGGGTCATGCTCATCAGCCAGGCGAACAGCCTCCTCCCCGTCTGCGGCTTCAGCGACGATCTCGTAGCCGGCGTCGGTGAGAGTCTCGACGATGTCAAGGCGGATGAGGGTCTCGTCCTCAGCGACGAGCACCCGGCGGGACTTGGTGGTGCTGGACTCATTGCTCACGGCTGCGATCCTAGTATGATCTCGCTGTTAGCGCCCCCGCAGAGCCGGCGGCGTGCCTCCGTAGCCCAATTGGCAGAGGCATCCGACTCAAAATCGGAGTGTTGTGGGTTCGAGTCCCACCGGAGGTACTCATGAACTGAAGGGGGGCTCCCACCAGGTGGTGGGAGCCCCCCTTCAGTTCATGGTGCTCAGATTTTGTAGTCGCCCGTCTCGCCGACGGTGTGGACACGGATCGAGTTGGTCGAGCCGGGCGTGCCCGGAGGCATGCCGGCCACGATGACGACGGTATCCCCGGGCTGGGCCAGGTGCTTGTCCTGAAGGATCTCATCGACCTGGGCCACCATCTCGTCAGTGTGCTGGACCTCGGGCACCTCGTAGCACTGCACGCCCCAGGAGACGGCAAGCTGGTTACGGGTCTCGTGCAGCGGGGTGAAGGCCAGCAGCGGAAGCGGAGAGCGCAGACGCGACAGGCGTCGGGCGGTGTCACCGGACTGGGTGAAGGTCACCAGGTAGGTGACATCGAGATGCTCGCCCATCTCTGCGGCGGCGCGGGTCAGGGCGCCACCGCGCGTCTGCGGGTAGGAGCCCAGGCTGGGGATGCGCTCCCCTCCGTGCTCCTCGACGTTCTCGATGATGCTGGCCATGGTGCGCACAGCCTCGATGGGGTAGGCGCCCACGGAGGTCTCACCGGAGAGCATGACGGCGTCGGCGCCGTCGAGAATCGCGTTGGCGCAGTCGGAGGCCTCGGCCCGCGTGGGCCGCGGGTTCTGGATCATGGACTCCAGGACCTGGGTGGCCACGATGACCGGCTTGGCCTGCCGGCGAGCCAGCTCAATGGCACGCTTCTGCACCAGCGGGACGGCCTCCAGGGGCATCTCCACACCGAGGTCACCACGGGCCACCATGATGCCGTCGAAGGTGGAGACGATGTCGAAGAGGTTCTCCACCGCCTGGGGCTTCTCGATCTTGGCGATGACCGGGAGGCGTACGCCGACCTCGTCCATGATCTCGTGGACGTCCTTGATGTCATCGGCGTTGCGCACGAAGGACAGGGCGATGAGGTCGGCACCGATCTTGAGCGCCCAGCGCAGGTCCTCGCGGTCCTTCTCGCTGAGGGCCGGCACGGAGACGGCGACACCGGGCAGGTTGATGCCCTTGTTGTTGGAGACGTAACCGGGCACCTCGACCTTGGTGACGACATCGGTGTCGGTAACGGCCACGACGCGCACCGCGACGTTGCCGTCGTCAATGAGGAGACGGTCACCGGGGCGGCAGTCGCCGGGAAGCCCCTTGAAGGTGGTGGAGGCGCGCTTGACAGTGCCCAGGACGTCATCGATGGTGATGGTGAACTCGTCGCCCTTGTTGAGCATGACCTTCTGGTCGTCCACGAACCGCCCCAAGCGGATCTTGGGGCCCTGGAGATCGACGAGGACGGCGATGGCGCGACCGGAAGCAGCTGCGGCCTCACGGATGCGGCCGATGACCTCCTCCTGGTCCTCGGCGCGGCCGTGGGAGCGGTTGATGCGCGCAACGTTCATGCCGGCGTCCACGAGCGCTTGCACCTGCTCGGGAGAATCAGTAGCGGGTCCGAGGGTACATACGATCTTGGCTCTACGCATGGGCTAAGAATACGGGAACCGGGCCCTGTGCACGAGGAGGAATCTCGTCACTTGTCAGGTTGCGACCATCCTCACCCGGTTGCCTTCCGGCGGCGTGGCGGGCGGGTCCCCGATTCGGTCCCTACGAATCTGCCTGGTCCGGGCGGGCCGACGCCGCAGCGGTGGGTTCTGCCGGTGAGGCGTCGTCAGGCGAGTCGTGCTCGGCGGAGTCGTCCTCCCGGCCCTGTAAGCGATCCTTCCTTGCCCCGCGCCCCGGCCTGTCAATGGCGTCGCTCAGGGGGCGCCGGGAGGTGAGGGTCAGTCCGATGGCGCCGACGAGGAAGATGACGATGGAGGTCCACACGTTCAGTCTCAGGCCGAGGATCGTCTCCGCCTCGTCGATGCGCAGCATCTCGATCCACACGCGGCCGGCGGTGTAGATCATGAGGTAGATCCACAGCAGTCTCCCGCCCATGACCCCGCTGCGGGCGAGCATCCTTCTGCCGATCCACACCAGGAGGACCGCCCCAGCCAGGTTCCACAGGGCCTCATAGAGGAAGGTCGGATGAAACAGGGTCCCCGGCGGGTAGGTGGAACCCGCAGGCAGGTGGGCGTCGTCGATCCGCAGTCCCCAGGGCAGCGTCGTCGGGGAACCGTAGAGCTCCTGGTTGAACCAGTTGCCCAGTCGGCCGATCGCCTGAGCGACCAGCAGCGTCGGGGCGACGGCGTCGGCTAAGGGAGCCACCCGCAGGCCGCGATGACGCAGAAGGAGCACCCCGGCCAGGACCCCGCCGGCGATGCCTCCCCAGATTCCCAGGCCTCCCTGCCATGTCTGCGGGATACGGGCCAGGTCGCCGTTGGGGCCGAAGTAGTCGTCGGGCGAGGAGACCACGTGGTAGAGACGGGCACCCACGATTCCAGCCGGCACGGCCACGATGGCGACGTCGAGGACCAGCTCCGGTCGGCCTCCCCGGGCCCGGTAGCGCCGATCCGACCACCACACGGCCACGAAGACCCCGGTGAGGATGCACAACGCGTAGGCCCTCACCGGGATGGGGCCGAGGTACCACACGGCCGAGGACGGGCTCGGTATGCCTGCGGTCGGCACGGCCGTGAACGGCATCGCCGACATCGCCGACATCGTTGGCATTGTTGGCATTGTTGGCATTGTTGGCATCATGGCGGAAAGGGTGGCGACAGGCACTCAGAGAACCTCTCGATGGGCGGAGGGGATCAGTGCCGGGTGGGCGCCGGCGGCGACCAGCTCGGCAACGAACTGCTGGGGGTCGGTGGAGCGGATGATGGCCTCACCGACGAGGACGACATCGGCGCCGCAGCGCGCGAAGCTCATGACATCGTGCGGACCTCTGACGCCTCCGGCAGCGACCCGCACGACCTGCGTCGGCAGAACGTCAGTGACCTGATCGAACAGGCTGCAGTCGACGACCAGGGTGTCGGGATCGCGGGTATCGATGGCCACGATGTAGGCCCCTGCATCGACCGCGGTCAGCGCCTCGCGGCGGGTACGGACCTCGACGACGGCACCCATCCCCAGGGAGTGGACCCTCTCGATGAGCCCTTCGAGCACCAGGGTCTCAAGGCGGGCGTCGAGCATAAGCAGATCGGCACCGTGAGCCCGGGCCTCGTGCACCTGGTAGGGCGTGACCACCAGGTCGTTGGCGAGGATGGGAAGATCCACGGAGGCCCTGACGGCGTCCAGATCCTTGAGGGAGCCTCGCGTGGTGCTCGGCCCGGTGACCACTGAGACGCAGGCGGCACCGCCTGCGGCGTAGAAGCAGGCCAGCATCCCCGGATCCCCAACGCCGCTGAGGTCCGCGAACGTGGCCGTGGAGCGCTTGACCTCAGCGATCACCGTGACCGCCCGATCATCGGTACGCAGGCTGGACAGGGCGTTGATGGCGCCGGGAACCAGGCGGGAGGCCTCTTTGAGGCGGGCCAGGGGAACCAGCGAAGCGCGACGGTCAGCGGCCGCCTTGGCCCCGGCCACCATCGCCTCGAACGAGGTCATCACACACCTCCCCGATGTCGCCTGCCGGCGCTCCGGAAGAGCGCCTGTTCGTATCCATCGTGACGGCCCGAGGCCGTCTGTTGCAAATCGCTAAACCGCACTGCCCGAGGAGTGGTCAGTCGGGGCGCTCTCCCACGTACGCGCCCAGATCGCCACCGGACAGGAAGCAGGTGCGCTCGCCGGTGTGGCAGGCGGCTCCGACCTGATCGACCTCGATCAGGAGGGCGTCGCCGTCGCAGTCCAGATGAACGGACTTGACGTACTGGGCATGTCCGGACGTGTCCCCCTTGCGCCAGTACTCACGGCGGGACCGCGACCAGAAGGTCACTCGCCCCTCTTCCAGGGTGCGCCGGAGCGCCTCATCATCCATCCACCCCACCATGAGGACCTCACGTGAGTCGTACTGCTGGACGACGGCGCAGACCAGGCCGTCTGCGTTGCGCTTCAGACGCGCAGAGATCTGGGAATCGAGAGTCACAACCGCATTATGCACGCCAGGTGCTGCTCAGCCCGGAGGGCCGAGCAGCGGGCCGAGGTAGACCCACATGCCCGGCAGGTTGCGCACAACCGCAAAAACGGCCAGCGCCGCCCCGAGAAGGATGCCCTCCCTACCGGTGACGAGCGGTCGTCGCAGGCCTCGGGCGGATGCGAGCAACCAGCGCGCCACCAGAAGAACGACCACCGCCTCCAGCACGAGCGCAAAGGGGTTGTAGCCCATGGCGGCCCACAGGTCGCCGTGCATGAGCTCACGAGTCGCCCTGGTGCCTCCGCACAGCGGGCACCACAGCCCTGTGGTGCGGTGAAGTGGGCAGAGGTCGGGAAGCCCCGGAGAGCTGCGGGGCAGAGTCAGTGCGCGAAGCACGATGAGGCCACCCGGCAGGGCGGACAGAACCATCAGAAGCCCCAGTCCGATCCGCCTTCCGGATCCCGCGCGCCCACCGGAGCGCTCGAGCCTCTTCGAGGCATTCGCGCAGCAGTCTTCAGACATACAGTTCATTGAAGCAACATCACCATGAGCAGAATAAGGGAGCCAGCACTGATGACAGTACCAATGGCGCCTGTCACTACTCCGGCTATCGACAGTCCCTTGTTCGAGGCACGCCCCTCATTGGCGGCACCCACGCCCAGCACTCCGACGACGATCGCCGGTATGCCCAAGATCAGGCCGAAAGACAAGCAGTTCGCAAAGATACTCGCAATACCGAGCCCGAGCGCCCACCCACCGAGGGCGTTGGCCTCATGCCGACGCGGATCGTAAGGTGCCCCCCAGTACGCACCTTGACCATATGGCGGATACGGGCCATAAGAAGGAGACGGATAGGGGTACTGCTGACTGTAGGGCTCCCCGTAGGTCTGGCTGTAAGGCTGCTGACCGAACCCTGAATAAGGGATCACCTGGTCTCCCGGTGCCGTCGGGAAGGGGAGCGACTGATCACCAAGGTCGTCCACGCTGTAGTAACCGTTCTGGGTCGATGACATGCCCGAAGCAGATTGGGAGGCAACATTGGAGTCAGAAGGATAGGAATAAGGAGAACCAGCAACTCCTCGACGATAAGGATCTGCTTGGTAAGGATTCAATTCACTCATTATTCCTCCCCTGGGGCGAAGCGCGGCACTCAGCCTACACGAGCACACATATCACACCCCTGGGAACGACCTCATCTCAACGGGGAGAACACCCCATCATTCTCGACGTTCACGCCACACAGTCCTTGCTCCGTTGTGCAGGCAATTGACGAAGTCCCTGCACAACGGAGCGGAGACGACAGACGAGGACCTAGGACTGGAATCCGCTCACGAGTCGTTCACTCAGACCAGTGGCGTAGAAGACGATCGCCAGCACAATAGAGAGAATACCCAAGGCGATACCCGCAATGGACATCCCCTTATTGGTGGCACGTCCCTCGTTCGCTGCTTGCATACCCAGAAAACCTACGATTATCGCAGGAATACCGGTGAAGATACCGCAGCAGACAAAACTGGCGATACCAAGACCAAGCGCCCACCCTCCCAACGAATTCTTCTCATCAGGGCGAGGACCGAATCCACCAGGGACATATCCTCCGGGCTGCGGATTGTACTGACCGCCGGGGTACGGGCCCATGTTACTCATAGCATCTCTCCGTGTAGATAGGGTTCAATGATGTTCAGTATGTTGCTGAAGTATAACAGGACTCACGCAGCACGCAAATCGAGCCGCCTGGGCGGCGCCACCTCAGCACAGCGCCGGTATCCGACCTGCCCCCCCTCTCACCTGAGTCCCATCCTCACAAGCAGATAAATCAGGGTGGCACAGAACCCGATAACCCCCAGGACAATTCCAGCGGTTCCTGCGCCTCGATTAGTGGCCTCACCGCGATCTGCCGCCGCCTGGGCTTGCAGCCCTAAAACGATCGCGATGACCCCAAAAATGATTCCGCAGCAGAAAATACTCGCAATCCCCAGACCAAGAGACCAGTTCCCCAAGTAGTTCCTCTCACTGTCTGGGTTCTTCCAAGAATTCCCGCCACTTGGATAACTGGGCTCGTTGTAATAGAAGTGGCTCACGCACTCTCCTCGGACTCAGCCACACAGGCACCTTCAGGAACGGGCAGTGCACCGGCACCTCACCCGCCGCTCAGTCTCCCACAGTTTTTAACGGACCGGGTGGTCTGCGTCTCGCAGGGCATTCTTGGCCTCAACGATGGTCATCACTCCGTAGTGGAACACTGAGGCTGCCAGAACGGCGTCGGCACCATGGTTGGCGGCTGTGACGAAGTCCTGTGGGCATCCGGCACCGCCGGAGGCGATGAGTGGCACCCGGACCCGTCGACGAACGGCGTCGATCATCTCGGTGTCGAATCCTTTGGTGACTCCGTCGGCGTCCATGGAGTTCAGGAGAATCTCACCGGCGCCGAGCTCTGCTCCTTGAACCGCCCAGGCGACTGCGTCGATGCCGGTGGAGGTCCGCCCTCCGTGTGTGGTGACCTCGAAGCCGGAGGCCGTTGAGACACCGGAGGGGCACCGACGCGCATCCACGGACAGGACGACCACCTGGTTGCCGAAACGCTGCGCTACCTGCGTCAACAGCTCGGGACGGTTGATGGCCGCGGTGTTGATACCGACTTTGTCCGCCCCAGCCCGCAGCAGCTGGTCCACGTCATCGACTGAGCGCACTCCCCCGCCGACGGTCAGTGGAACGAAGACCTGCTCGGCAGTACGGCGGACCACGTCCAACATGGTGGAACGTCCCTCGTGCGAGGCCGAGACGTCGAGGAAGGTGATCTCATCGGCCCCCTGAGCGCCGTAGCGGGAGGCCAGCTCCACGGGGTCTCCGGCGTCCTTGAGACCTTGGAAGTTGACGCCTTTGACGACGCGACCGTCCTTGACGTCCAGGCAGGGAATGATGCGGATGGCAACGCTCATGACTGGTCCTTGGATGTTGGGCCGGCGGAGGAATCAGTGGTAGCGCTCGACTCGCTGCCCGCACGAGCCCCGGATGCTTTGGGAGCCTGGGTGGGGTCCTTGGCCAGGACGTCGATCACGACGACGACTGGTTCCTTGCCCTGCGCCTGCTCAGCGGGCAGTGAGAGGACCACCCGGGAGCCGACCGTGATATCAACCAGGTTCTGGGAGACTCCCACCAGCGCGTTGCTCATGTCGAGCTGCTTGGGCGGCTCCTGGTGTCCGAAGGTTGATTTCTCCAGGGGCTGTCCCGTGGCCCAGCTGACCATCGTGGTCCGAGCGATCAGACGGTCCTGGGCACCGATCTGGGGACCGGTGCCCTTGATGAGGATCTCTGTGGACACTCGAGTCGGTGCAGGAAGTCCGGCGCTGCTGACGGTGATGGAGCCGTCCGGTCCTTCAGTCACCGTGGGGGTCCCTGCCGCCGGCTGCCTCGCCTCCCCTGTCGCCGTGGTGGGCAGAAGGTCGACAACGGTGATCTTCGTCGTCCGGGAGCCGTTGTCCTCCTCGGCCGGTTCGCGCAGGACGACACGGGCACCTTCGTGCTGGCCGGAGACCGCTGTGTTGATGTAGTTGCCCACGTCGGGGCCGAGCAGGCCCTGCCAGAGCTTGTACCCCGCTTCGTTACCTGTCGTGTTGCGCCCATTGAGACCGGAGAACTGCGAGACCTGCAGGATCACTGGCGTTCCCTCGGAGACCGCGCGCCCCTGCCCGGTCTGGACGACGTCGGTCAGTACCGAGCCAGGAGCTGACAGAGAGGCGTCGCCGTTCAGCTCGATGGAGGGCGCCACCCCCGATCCGACCCGTCCGCTGACCTTCAGCAGCTGGCTGAGGGGGGCGTTGCCGTCCAGTACGGTCGACTGGGCCGCGGTGCTGGTGCCCGCACCGTTCCTTCCGGAGATGAGCTTGTTGACGGCCAGCGGCACCAGGATCATGGCAAGGACGACGACACCGATCAGGCCGACCGCCAGAGGACCCCGGGGCATGCGCCCCAGCGGGCCGCCCAGGGTACGTCGCCGCTGCGTCGGTTCCGGCTCCTGGGTTTCGGTGACCACCTCGTCGTGCCGGTGCCCGGGCTGATGAGACAGATCGCGTCGATCAGCTCGTGCGGCCGGCGTGTGCGCGCTGCGAGGATCATGGCTGCTACCCGGTATCTGAGGCTGTGGCTGAGTCCGTGGCTGTGGCTTTGGCTGCGGTTGCAGTTCAGTGCGCGGCGCCGGCGTGCCGGTTGCGGGTCGGGTGCCGGGGGACGCAGTACCGGCGGGGCGGGTCTGAACAGCAGGATGGGACAGTGCCGGCAGGTCCTGGGTCGCCGCCTCCTGCTGGGCCTGCTGAGCACGTTCGAGCGCACGGCGCTGACGCCGTGTCAGGGGCATGCCCACTTCGGGATCCGGGGAGGAGGTAGTACTCATGTTGCGTCTTCCGTCTGTCGCCTTGCCAGTGCCGTGAACCTCACTGTTCACACCCCGATGGGAAGGTCGGTTGCCGGGCGCTCCATGCTCTCCAGGAGTGCATCGATGCGCTCGTCTACGGCACAGAAGGGATCACTCAGCATAACAGGTGAGCAGACGCCGTCGTCGAGTCGAACCCCCACCCAGTCGACACTCACGTCGCGGCGCAGGTCCTCAGCCCTGGCAACGACCGCGCCCCGCAGGCGCGCACGCGTGGTGGCGGGTGGGGTGTCCACCGCCCTCCGGCAGGTCTCTTCGTCGACGAATCGGCGCAGGAGCCCGGCGCCCTCCAGCCGCTGTCGCAGTCCCCCACCGGCAGAGACGTCGTGGTAGGCCAGGGCCAAGCGCCTCACCCGGGGATCGGTCAGATCGGTGTCGTGCCGCTGGCAGTAACGGGTCAGCAGCCGCTGCTTGACCGCCCAGTCCAGCTCCGTGTCCACAAGCTCGGGCTGCTGCAGGCGCAGGGCCTGGAGTCCTCGTTCCCACAGATCCAGTGCGGCAGTGTGGAGAGCAGTGACCTCGATGTCCCGTGCGACGTGATCGCGGAGACGTCCCAGGTGCTCGGCCTGCATCTCCAACGGCGTGATGGTCCGCCCGTCGACTCGCTCCAGCAGCACCCCTCCACTCATGTCATGGCAGGTGTCGCGGATGGCCCTCATGGGATCGGCCAGGGCCAGATCACCAAGGTCTCCCCCGTGCTCCAGGTAGTCCAGGAGCAGGTCCATGCCCGCCACCTTGAGCAGGGTGGATCCCTGAGCGATGTTGGAGTCCCCGACGATGACATGCATGCGCCGGTAGCGCTCGGCATCGGCATGTGGTTCGTCCCGGGTGTTGATCAGCGGCCTGGCCCGGGTCGTGGCTGAGGAGACGGCATCCCACATCTGGTCGGCCCGCTGGGAGAAGACGTAGCCCCTGATCCCGTCGCCCGCGATATGGCCGGCGCCGACGAGGATCTGCCGGGTCACCAGGTGGGGTACGAGAGTGCGGGCATCGTTCCAGAAGTCTCCCCGACGACGCACGAGGTAGTTCTCGTGGCACCCGAAGCCGTTGCCCTCGGCATCGCGGTTGTTCTTCAGCAGGTGGATCTGCCCGGCAACGCCCGTTGCGGCCAAGCGGGTGTTGGCCTGCTCGGCGAGATCGGCCATGACGAGCTCACCGGCGCGGTCCTGTGCGAGCACGTCCTCAAGGCGGTCGCACTCGGCGGTGGCGAACTCGGGGTGGGAGCCCACGTCCAGGTAGAGACGAGCGCCCCCACGAGTGAAGACGTTCGAGGAGCGCGAGCGCTGTACCACGGGATCGAAGAGCTCACGAGCGGCGTGGTCGGCGTCCATGGGAGGAGGGCCGTCGGTGGTGGGGGCACAGGTGATGCCGTACTCGGTCTCCACCCCGATGATGCGCCGCGCCAAGGGCCGTGAGCCGCTCATGCTCACTGGCCGCCCTTCTGGACGAAGCCCTGGACGAAGGCTGCGGCGTTGGTCTCAATGACCGAGTCGATCTCATCGAGGATGCTGTCAACGTCACTGGCCTGCCCGGCCGACGCCGATGTCCCGGCGCTGATCGCCTGGTCAGTGTCCGCTGCGGTGGTCTCGACACCGCCGTGACGGACCTGCCCATGGGACTGACTGGCGTGCTGCGGCGTCATGTGTTGCTCCTTCACTCGTCCTGCCCAGCTGCGCACCGCTGGTGAGCGTGTTGCAAGGCTCAGTGTCTCTCAGGTTCCGCCCGGCGACCAATTTCCTCCAGGATGGTCGCCATCTCATCGGGGCCGACGACCACGTCGTCGGGCAGGCGCAGACGCGCCAGCTCGGGGGCGCCCGGAACGTCAAGGAGGAGGCAGGTCCAGGAGGCACCCACGACCTGCGGGTGGCGGCGGATGGCGGTTCCCCGGATGGCGGCACGTGTGCCCTCGGGTGGTGTGTCGGCCGCGCGCTGGATCTCTGCCTCGGAAACCAACCGGTGGATCCTGCCGGCGGCGTCGAGCCGGTCGACGACGGATCGCCCCGGGCGCAGATCGGCCCACTGGATGTCGAGAGCCGCCAGACGAGGATCGTCCCAGCCGGTTCCCGACCTGCGGCGCAGTCCCTCACAGAGCTCGTACTTGGCGACCCACTCCACCATCTGGGCGGCCGGGCCGGCTCCGTCGTGGCGCCACTGCTCCAGGGCGTCGAGGACCTGCCTCCACAGAGCCAGGGCGCGATGGGCCTGAGCGTTTTCCACACGTGTGACGGCTGGGCTGATGGCATCGAGGAAGGCGCGTTGAATCGCCAGGGCGGTCATGGACCCGGACTGGGTGCGCAGCTCGTGGGAGAGGGTGGGGTCGTGAGAAAGTGCCCAGTGCTCCTCGACGGGGTCGCCGATGATGGTCAGGCGCCTGAGACGGGTCAGAGTCTCCGTGAACCGGTCGGAGCCCTCGGTGTACGCCTGCTCCAGGAACCACAGGAGCAGGTCGGTGGTGGCGATCTTGAGGTAGATGGGAACGTCGAAGCGGTTGGCGTCCCCGTTGATGACGTGAAGACGGCGCCAGCGGGCGTCGGCGTGCGGCTCGTCGCGGGTGTTGATGATGGGGCGGTTGAAGGTGGTCTGCAGGCCGATCTCGGACTCGACGTAGTCGGCGCGCTGACTGATCTGGAATCCGGGGCGTTCACTGCGTTGTCCGATGCCGACCCGGCCGGAGCCTACGAGGACGGGCCTGGTGACGAGGAAAGGGGCGAGGACCTCGGCCAGCGCCTCGAAGGGCACGTCGCGCCGCACGAGGTAGTTCTCGTGGGAGCCGTAGGCCGCACCCTTGCCGTCCACATTGTTCTTGTACAGGACGATCTGCGCCGGCGCATCGACGCTGCCCTCATCCAGGGCCGTCATGGCGCGCCGGGCGACCACCTCGCCGGCACGATCCCAGATCAGGGCGTCGCGAGGGGTGAGGACCTCGGGTGAGGAGTACTCGGGGTGGGCGTGATCCACGTAGAAGCGGGCACCGTTGACCAGGACCGCCGTCGTGGCCCGGGGCAGGGCCGCCTCGGCGGCACTGGGGCGGGCGCGCGATCCCCAGGGAGCCGGCGGAACGTCACCTGACGGCGCCGGGCGTGCGGGGTCGTCGGTGAGTTGGCTGGGGTGGGCGGCGGAACGCCGAAGCCTGCCGCCACGCAGATCGGCCAGAGGATCCTCGCCCTCGTAGTCCCACCGCGCCGTGGGCACACCGGCGCCGACGCTGTAGGCCTCCACCACCCGGGTGGACAGGACCACGGGGTTGGCGTAGGCGTCGCCCGGACGCAGGACCCCGAACTCGGTCTCCAGGCCGACGGGTCGCGTCACCGGGCCGGGCTGAAAGCCGACGTCGTTCATGTGCTCTCCTTGCCGAGTCTGTGCACGCTGAGGATCTGCGAGGTGCGGGTGCCGATGAGCCGGGCCCACCCCTCGGGGGTGGTGGCGCCAGTGATCTCCTCGTTCTGCCGCGCCTCGGTCTCGACGGCCAAGCGGAGCCTGGCTGCGCTCAGCCCGCCCGCTCCCCCGGCGAGCTCATCCTTGATGGAGGCGGTCTTGGCGCGCGAGACGATGGCGGCCAGCATGGCGCCACTGGTGAGGTCGGCCAGGTGAAGGACGCGGGTGGAGGTGCCGCCGGCCGCGTGGGCCTCGGTGATCTCCAGGACGGCGGTGGCGTCGTTGCGGGCGTAGAGGGCCTCGACGACGACGCGGCGCAAAGAGGCGGCGGTGGCCGCGTGGTCTCCCCCGTGGGCCGCGAGCTCGGCCGGGGCCAGGGGCAGGTCGGCGGTGAGGTGCCGGGCGAGGATCTCCTCAGCAGCGGCCGCATCGGGCCGGTTGATGCGGATCTTCACGTCCAGGCGCCCGGGGCGCAGGATGGCGGGGTCGATCATGTCCTCCCGGTTGGAGGCCCCGATGATGACGACGTTGCGCAGGGACTCCACGCCGTCGATCTCCGCCAGGACCTGGGGCACGATCATGGTCTCGACGTCGGAGGACACGCCGGTGCCGCGGGTACGGAAGAGGGCCTCCATCTCGTCGAAGAAGATGACCACCGGCCGGTCCTCGGCAGCGGCCTTGCGGGCCTGGTCGAAGATGGCGCGGATCTGGCGCTCGGTCTCACCGACGAACTTGCTCAGCAGCTCAGGACCCTTGATGTTGAGGAACGCCGCCGAGCGCCCTGTGACGCCGCAGGCGCTGGGAGAGCCGGCCAGCGAGGTGGCCACGGCCTTGGCGATGAGGGTCTTGCCGCAGCCGGGCGGGCCGTAGAGCAGCAGTCCCTTGGGGGCGCGCAGGCCGTAGGTCTGGAAGAGCTCGGGGTGGGTGAAGGGCAGCTCGAGGGCATCGCGGATCTGCTCGATCTGCGGGCCCAGCCCCCCGATGTCCGACCAGGAGACGTCGGGTGTCTCGGCGACGACCAGCTGCTCGACACTGGTGCGCTCAATGAGAGTCGTGGCGACGTCGGCGCGCAGGTCGGCGGCCAGGGTGTCGCCGGGCTTGAGCCCCTCGCCGGCCTCGGAGATGCGGCGAAGAGCCGAGGACAGGGTGAGGATCCGGGTGCCTCCTGCGCCGGTAGTCACCAGGACCCGGGCGTCATCGAGCCTCTCCTCCAGGGTGACGGCCTCACCGGTGCACGGCTCGGGGAGGGTGGCGACGACGAGCATCTGGTCGTTGACGGCCACGAGCCGCCCGACCTGCAGCTCGGTGTCATCGACGCCGGGGTGGACGTGCAGGAGCATCTGGCGGCCGGACAGGCTCACGGCGACCTCGCGGGGCCGGGCGGCGTCGGCGGCATCGACGGCATCGTCAGTGTCACCTACAGCACCCCTCGTGCGGGGACGACCAGTGAGCAGTCCCAGGGTGACCGGGGGGTGGGTGACGGCGTCGAGCTGCTGGCCGAGCTCGGCGATGCGCTCGCGGGCGGTGCCCAGAGCGGCTACCAGGCGCTCGTTCTTGGCCGCCAGGCTGACGGCCTGGGCGCGGGCCTCACGCAGCTGGTGGCTGGTGAAGTCCGCAGCAGGCATCCCCAGTGGCTGAGCTGTGCCTGCGCCGGCCGCAGACGTCTCAGACATGGTCAGTACCGTCCTGGTCGTCGTCCGCGCTCCCGCTGAGAACGGGTGTGGCGTCGGAGGGCTGCTTGGCCTGGCAGTCACGCAGAACGCGGCGGACCTTCTTGTCGGTGCTGGTGTGCTCCTTGACGTCGTCGGGCAGCCAGTAGCCGCCCTCGTCGTAGGCGCCGCGGGCGGGCGGGCGCTTGCGGGTCAGGGGCCGGGAGCCTGTGGCCAGGCGACGGGCGGTCAGCAGGAAGCCGGTGTGCGCCACCATGCGGTGGTCGGGGCGCACGGCGAGTCCGTCGACGTTCCAGGTGCGCACCATGGACTCCCAGGACTCGGGCTCGGTGAACAGGCCGCTGTGTCGCAGGGCCTCCACGGTGCGGGAGAGCTGGGTGACGGTGGCCACGTAGGCCAGGAAGAGTCCACCCGGGGCCAGGGCTTGGGAAGCGGCCTCGACGTTCTCCCAGGGGGCGAGCATGTCCAGGACCACCCGGTCGATGCTGCCGGGTTCCACCCGGGCGGCGACGACGTCGGCGAAGTCCCCGGTGCGCAGCTCCCAGGCGGGGTGGTGGCGGCCGAACCAGGCGTCGACGTTGGAGGCGGCGATCCGGGCGAAGTCCTCACGACGCTCGATGGACAGCAGGTGGCCGCCCTCCCCGATGGCGGAGAGCAGGTTCATAGTGAGGGCCCCCGAGCCGACGCCGGCCTCCAGGACGCGGGCGCCGGGGAAGATGTCGCCCAGGGCGATGACCTGACCGGAGTCCTTGGGGTAGACCACCTGCGCGCCGCGGGGCATGGACAGGACGTAGTCGGCCAGGAGCGGGCGCAGCAGGAGCAGCTCGTGGCCGGTGTCGGTCTCGATGACGCTGCCCTCGTCCATGCCGACGACGTCTCGGTGGCGGAAGGAGCCACGCACGGATTGGAAGTAGCCGTGGGGGTCGAGCAGAAAGGTGTTCTTACGGCCCTTGGTGTCGGTGACCTGGATGCGTTCGCCGTAGCGAAAAGGGCCACGGCGACCGGCCTGCCCCAGGATCTCCTGGGGGGCGGGGCGCTGGGAGGACTCCGTGGGTGAGTTCACCGTGTGCTCAGTCTGCTCGCTCATCAGGGCGAGTGTAGGACCCGGTGGGCGACCTCAGTGCGTCAGCACGACACTCGCCTCAGAGGTGTACGGGAGGAAAGTGAGCGTCTCTTGGAGATAGAGCTCAATCGACTCGGCATCGTGTGAGAGATATCCGATGGAGAGGTCCTGACCGAGGTGCAGCTCGTAGTCGCCGCCCCGCGTGCTCAGCAGGACAGCGTCCTGAATGGCGGGAGCCCACAGGACCTCACCATCCAGGAGACGATCGATGTGCTTACGGATGGGGTAACCGTCGTCAGTGGTCTCCGCGACGGCGGTCCACAGCTCGGCGGAGAGCAGGAGGGCGTAGGGGCCTTCGACTCCGGCGAGGCGGAGCTCCTTGAGGGCAGCAGCAACGGCGTCAGGAAGATCCTTCGGCTGTGGGAGCGATACGACAGGGTTGGAGCTTGAGGGAACCAGCCCCTCAATGCCCGCGCTCGCCAGCCCGTCGAAGACAATGCCGTCCTCGGCTCTGGCGATCTGAGCAACAGCGTCCTTCACGGGTTGCCAGTCGGAGTCCTGGGCTCCCCGGTCGACGGCGTCGACCGCCTCGCGACTGACCCGGAAGGGAACCCTCAGCTCGACGACCTGGCGGACCTGACGCTGGTGGGCCTGGACACCTTCGAAGGGGGTGTCCACGCGTACCTGGTGGCCGGTGCGTACTGCCGCGAGATCCTC
Organism: Actinomyces acetigenes; assembly: GCF_031296635.1. Lineage (NCBI taxonomy): Bacteria > Bacillati > Actinomycetota > Actinomycetes > Actinomycetales > Actinomycetaceae > Actinomyces > Actinomyces acetigenes. Next base: position 24,081 of record NZ_JASPFC010000006.1, on the reverse strand, counting down.
TCCGTCGGGTCCGACCACGTCGACGACGCGTCGTCCGGCGATCCAGCGGATGAAGGTGCGTCGCGCCTCTTGGTCGATCTCGCTCCAGGCGGCCTCGGAGATGGGGGCCAGCTGTCGATGCAGATTGTTCATACTCGGCCTTTCAGGTTTCCGATCCCAAGGGATCCGTCGGACGGTGCGGCAGCGGAACCTGCACCATTGCTGTGGTCATCTGGTGTCTGGTCGCGCGGCGCCTCAGAAGACGCGTTGAACCCCAGGTCCTTGGCGGCGCTCAGCTCAGTGGCGGGCTGGGTCGGGTCCTGCGGTCCGGCCTCAGGTCGGACAGAAGGCTTCGCGTACTGGTCGGCGTCGTCGAGGAAGGCGGCCGGCGGAGCGAAGAAGAGACATCCTGTCAGAGGCGTGGAGAAGTCGAGGATACGGTCGTAGTTGCCCTCTGGCTCCCCCAGGAACATACGCCGGAGCATGAGCTCAGTGACGCGTGGGTCTGCGGCGTAGCTCATGAAGAACGTGCCCTGCTCCCCGGAGGCCTCACCGAAGGCGAGATTGTCACGCACGATCTGGAGCTCGTTGCCGTCGGCGTCCTCAATGGTGTTCATGGTGACGTGACTGTTGGTGGGCTGCTCATCATCAGGGAGCTGGGTGTCATCGAGCTTGGTGCGGCCGATGACGTGCTCCTGCTCCTCGACGCTCAATGAGTCCCAGGCGGTGAGGTTGTGGACGTACTTCTGCTCAATGATGTAGCTGCCGCCCGCCCAAGTACCCTCATTGATGAGCGCCGCTGCAACGGCCGCCTGCCCCCGCGGGCTCTCAGTACCGTCGACGAAGCCCAGAGGGTCTCGATTATCGAGGTAGCGGAAGGCGTGAACCTCATCGTAGGTACCGACCGCAGAGCCCAGTCGACGCATGATCTGGCGCGCCAGCTCGAAGCACATGTCGAGAGTTGAGGCGCGCAGGTGGAAGAACAGATCTCCCGGCGTCGAGGGGGCACTGTGCTTTCCTCCCTGCAGTGCCTCGAAGTCGTGCAGATACTCAGGCCGAGGCACGTCGAAGAGACGGTCCCACATGCCTGCCCCAATACCGACGACGCAGCTGAGCATCGTCTCGGGGTAACGAAAACCAACAGCCCGGGTCAGCCCGGACACATCGGTCAGCAGATCGATAACCGCGGACTCGCCCCCACTCCGTACGGTCACAGTGAGGAAGATCGATGCCTTGGCCGGCGAAGCCAGAATCTCTTGAGAGAGGTCCTGAGAGTTGACGTCGCTCATGGTTTCACCTTCAAAGATGACGCTGATACGGATGCCCGGAGGCACTTGATCCGATGCGAAGGTTATCATCCACAGCCCGTCCGGAACCGATAAGTGCCTGACAGATGTCCAGCGTTTTCTCCTGCCAACCGCTGCCCCTCTCGCAACATCCCGATATGGGATACCCTTCCTTCGTCACCATGATCGTGTGTCTGCGCAGATCACCGTCAGGCTTCCCGGCGACTTGGTCTCTTTTCTCGACGAGGCCGTCTCCGATGGACGGGTTTTGAGCCGCGCCGCGCTCGTGACTCAGGCATCTGAAAGAAAAATGCACCGGCAGGCAGCCGTCAACGGCGCGGGAGTCCTGGAGCGTCAAGGCATCTCCGATGAGCTCGACGAGCTGGTCATGGCCGGCGGGCGACAACGACCAGCTGGAGAGGCAGCATGTCGCGCATCGCCGGGTCGGTGAAGCGGTAGCCCTCCTCGCAGGGCCCCATGAGGTCGGGCCAGCGGCGCCAGGCACTCACACGGGTCTCGCTCACCTCCTCCAGGACGAGGCCCGCCCCCAGCAGCGCGGTAAGGATCTCCCCCACCGAGTGGTTCCACTGGTGGCTGCGGGTGTGGGCGATCGGCGCTGCGCCTTCAGGCGTCTCCACGTAGGAGCCTTCATTCTCCCAGGTCATGGGCTCGTGCCTCTGAAAGTACGGCTCATGGAGGGTAAGCCCGTGGGAGGTATCGTCTCCCACAGCCATGAAGGCGGGGTGGTCATCGCGCAGAATGAGGCGTCCGCCGGGGCGCAGCAGGCAGGCCACAACACGCGCCCAGGCGTCGATGTCAGGCAACCAGCACAGGACGCCCAGCGTGGTGTAGACCAGGTCGAAGTCACCGGTCACAACCTCACGGGCCGCATAGACGTTGGCCTCGACCAGCTCGATGCGGGCCTCGGCCCGACGTGCCAGCTCCCGGGCCCGCTTCAACGAGCGCGGGGACATGTCGAGGCCGACGACGCGTCGCGCTCCCAGCCGGGCCAAGCTGATGGTATCGAGCCCCAGGTGGCACTGGAGATGGATGACGTCGAGGCCGCTTATATCCCCCAGACGTCCCAGGTCATCGGTGACGTCTTTCGTGAGCGCTGTGGGCGAGGCGAGGAGCTCGGCGATGCCGTAGCCGGAGGCCTCGTGGAGGGTAGCGCGGTCGTCCCAGTTGGCGCGGTTGGCGGCGAAGTGGGAGCAGTACACGACACCGGGGTCTTGTTCCGTCATAACCCCACTGTATGACCACCGCTCCATACATCCCCGCATCCCACTATGGGATGCACCTCGGTATCATGGCAGTACGTCTGTTCAGATCGCCGTCCGGCTCCCAGACGACATGGTCACCTTTCTCGACGACGCAGTTTCTCAGGGACGCACTCCAAGTCGTGCTGCGCTCGTGGCTCAAGCGCTTGAACGAGAGATGCGCCGACAGGCGGCCCTCAATGACGTGAGGATTCTGGAGCAGTGCGGCACTTCGAACGATCTTGATGAGCTGGTCTCGTGGTCGGCCCGTTCCTTCACGCTGGACGAGTAAGACGTGAGAGAAATCTGCCTGGCTCACCTGGACAAGACCCGCCCCGTCCTCGTCCTGACTCGGGACACCGTCCGCGCAAGCATGACCAAGGTGACGGTCGCCCCCATCACCTCGACCGTCAAGGGACTGTCAAGTTACGACCTAGAGCTTCCACTCCTGAGCTGATCGAGCGGCTGATCGCTGTGGCCCCCGCGATCGCTCAGCGCGCGCCGGTGGGGACCGCGCCGGCCAGGCTCCCCGCCTCCACGAGCACCAGCCAGCGTGAGACCTCCCGGGCTCGTTTCATGGCGTCGGCGGCCGCCTGGCCGGTGAGCTCCGTCGTCACCGCCGCTGCCGGCAGCACCGTGCAAACCTGCCTGGCGCTCACCCCAAGCGTGGGGGTTGAGCCTGCTGCGCCCGACAGCCCGAGCTCCTTGAGGGATGCCTCATCGATCGTGCCCACCAGCTCGGGCCCGTCAGTGACAAGGACGAGTGCGGCTCCCTGCGCCAACGCTTCACGCGCCTGGGACACAGGTGTGTCGGGGCCGACGACGCGCAGGGGCCTGGACAGCTCGCGCAGGTCCAGCTTCGAGGCGGCCCGGGCTCCTCCCCCGAGCTCGAGGACCTGCCAGCTGGAGGCCACGATCGACCAGCCCACCATGACAACCAGGATGAGGCTGAAAGCGTCGGGCTGGCGGCCGTACAGCACGAGTGGACGCAGGATCCACCACCACACGACACCGCCGACCACAGCCAGCCCGCCCCAGCCGGCCACTTTGAGACCGAGCCGACGATTACCGGTCACCTGGACCACGAGCGCGGCCAGGGCGTAGCCGCCGTCGAGGGGAAGACCCGGCAGGGCGTTGAAGACGGCCAGGGCCAGGTTGACCAGGGTCACGGCCCATATGGTGAAGGCGACGGGAACCGACAGACTCACGAAGTCCTGCACCACGGTTCCGATCAGCCACAGGAGCAGGTTGGTGGCCGGTCCTGACAGGGAGGTGACCAGGTCCTTCCACGCGGTCCACTCGCGTGCCGGTCCGAAGGAGGTGCGCCCGCCCCACAGGTAGAGCTCGTAACGGGTGGGGCGCCTGCCCATGAGAGTTCCGGACAGTCCGTGGGCCAGCTCGTGCAGCAGAACCGAGGCCGCAACGCCCAGGACCGTGGAGACCACCACCAGCAGCACCGTCGTGGTCCCGAAGGCGCCCAGGGCTGAGGAGACCAGCGGGTACCAGCTGCCGGCGATGAGCAGGCCGAGCAGGAGAGAGGTCGGCGAGATGACGACGGGGGCGCCGCCGACGCGGGCGATGACCCACTCGCCGGTGGATGTGGAGGCAGGCATGGGCGCGAGCCTAACGCCGTCGGCAGCGGGGCACCGCATCCACTCGGCGGCCACAGCCGCGGAGGACTCTCCCCACAGGCGCGGTCTGTGGAGGAAGGCCACCCCCTCCAGCCAGATCCGACGCCGCGTCACCTCCTCGCGGTAGCGTCATGCCCATGTCCCACGAGCCGCTCACCGCATCCAGCTCATCGCCCCGGACCGGCGTCAGGCCCACCGGTCCGGGTGCCAGTGGTCGTCCGGGGGGAGGCTCGGGCGGCGGACGCCGCGCGGCCCTGTCCCCCTCCCGGGCCAAGGACTTCATGCAGTGCCCGCTCATGTTTCGTCTGCGCACGGTCGACCGCCTCCCCGAGCCCGGTTCACTGGCCACGCACAAGGGCACCGTGGTTCATGGCGTGCTGGAACGGCTTTACGATCTTCCGGCCTCGGATCGTCTCCCGGAGGCGGCCCTCGAGCTCCTGCCCGGCCAGTGGGCCTCCCACCGGGACAAGAACCCGGAGGTCATGGACCTGTTCGAGGACGCCAACCACGTGGAGACCTGGTTGGAGGAGGCCCGCGGACTCATTCGCACCTACTTCACCCTGGAGAACCCCCAGCGCCTGGAGCCGGCCGAGCGCGAGCTGTTCGTCCAGACCGAGACCGGTGACGGCCTGCTCCTGCGGGGCTTCGTGGACCGTCTGGACGTGGCGCCCGACGGCGCCATGCGAGTGGTCGACTACAAGACCGGGCGCAGCCCCGGCACACGTTTCATGGAGGAGGCGCTGTTTCAGATGCGCTTCTACGCGCTGGTGCTGTGGCGTCTGCGCGGTCGGGCGCCGGCCCGTCTCCAGCTGGTCTACCTCAAGGACGGGCGGGTCCTGACTCACGATCCTCGCCTGGCCGAGCTGGAACGCACCGAGACGCGCCTGGCGCACCTGTGGGACGAGGTCGAGGACTGCGCTCGCAGCGGCTCCTTCCGCCCCCACCGCTCCCGGCTGTGCGACTGGTGCGCCTTCCAGGCCCAGTGCCCGCTCTTCGGCGGCACCACACCGCAGGTGCCCGATGACGGGATCACCCGCCTCCTGAGCGCCCGCCGCACCGCTGCCTGATCTCGATCACCTTCCCGGAACTGCGACGACCAGAAGCCGTCGGTTGCAGGACATGACCTTCAGGCGGTCGGAGTCGCCGTCCTGACCTCGGCAGGGTCGGAGTCGGGATCGTCCTGGCCCACGTCCTGGGCGTCGGGGCGCCCGGACGGGCTGGGGATCACGACGGCGTCGTCGAACCTGGTGAACCTCATCGTCACCGGGGAGGTCGAGGGACTCGACTGGGGCGTGCTCCTGGTCCTGGGCATCCAGCGCTCCATCGCCGGCGACGCGGCCTGGTCCATCACCGTGCACAGGTAGCCCGAGCCGCTACGGTTAGGCCTATGGAGCACAGGAGACTCGGCCGGACCGGCCTGCGCGTGTCCTCTGTGGGCCTGGGCACGATGACCTGGGGCCGGGACACCGATGAGCTCGAGGCCAAGGAACAGCTCGACATCTTCCTCGATGCCGGGGGCACGCTCGTGGACACGGCCGCCTCCTACGGCGAGGGCGTCAGCGAGGAGGTGATCGGGGCGCTCCTGCGTGAGCACGTCGACCGCCAGGACCTCGTCCTGGTCTCCAAGGCGGGGGTGCGCACCTGGCGCACCGGGGAGCGGTCCTCGGTGGCCGACGCCTCCCGCGGCTCACTGCTGGACACGCTCGACACCAGTCTGGCCCGCCTGGGCACCGACCACCTGGACCTCCTACTGGTCCAGGTACCCGATCCCAGCACCTCCCTGGAGGAGACGGCCCACGCCCTGAACCTGGCCGTCTCCTCCGGGCGAACCCGGTACGTGGGCATCGCCAACCACCCCGCCTGGGCATCGGTGCGCATGCATGACCTGCTCAGCGAGTGCGGCCGAGGCCCGGGGCTGGCGGCCGTCGAGGTGGAGCACTCGCTGCTCTCCCGGGGCATCGAGCGCGAGCTGCGGCCCGCCTCGCAGGCCCTGGGCTTCGGCATCCTGGGGTACGCGCCCCTGGGCAGGGGCGTGCTCACCGGCAAGTACCGGGCGACGATTCCACCGGACTCACGGGCCGCCTCCCCTCACCTGCGCTCCTATGTGTCCCCCTACCTGGGCGACTCACACCGGGGTGTGGTTGAGGCCGTGGCCACTGCCGCCTCGGGCCTGGACCGTAAGCCGGCCGAGGTCGCGCTCGCCTGGGCCCGCGACGCCCCCGGGATCAGCTCGACCATTGTGGGGGCCCGTACTCCGGCCCAGCTCCAGGGCGTGCTGTCGGCCGACGACCTGGAGCTTCCGGTGCAGATCCGCCACGCCCTGGACGAGGTCACCTCCATCCAGCTCGGCTACCCCGAGCGCTTCTGAGCCGCAAGGCAACACAGGGGCCGCACACATCGTGTGCGGCCCCCGCTGCTGAAAGAGGAATAACCGAGAGGACCTCAGTCAGTCCTCGTCGTCATAGTCCTCATCATCGTCATCATCACTGTCGTCGTAGTCGTCGTCATCCTCGTCGTACTCGCCGTCGTCATAGTCCTCCTCATCGTCATCGTCGTCCTCATCGTCGCCATCGGAGTCGAAGGCCTCGAAGGGCAGCTCGATGCCGTATGCGGTGAACAGCGAGTCGTCGTAGGTGAAGAAGGCGTCCTGGAGGGCGTTCTCGGCCGCGACCACGGCCGGGGAGAGCTCGTCACCGGTCGCGGCAGCATCCAGGTGCGCCTCGAAGGCGGCAATGAGTCGGTTGAGCGCGGACCGCGGATCGTTCGTCATGTGGGACACACTACCGGCTATCCCCCGCGCAGCGCACAGGCGGACGGCGTTGCCCAGCAGCGTCGCGCCCGGTCGTACCCGATCAGGCCTCCGACTCGACTCCCAGCTCCTGACGGATGAAGCCCAGGAAGAGGTCCTCCCCCTTGAGCTTGCTGGTCTCCTCAGGGCCGACGACCACACGCACGCCGTCATGCAGGATCTGGGAGGCACCGCCGTCGGGCCCCAGGGGCAGGATGATCCGCTCGGTTCCGGGCGTGTAGGTCGCAGAGGGCTCACGGCCAGCGATGATGTCGGCGATGTTGCTGGCGACGACTCGGGCATGGGCACGGGCGGCGTCGGCACGCTTGGACTCACGCACGTCGGTGATGTCGCCGATGGCCCAGACACCGGGGTGGTCCACCACGCGCAGGTACTCGTCGACGCGGATCGTGCCGTCGTAGTGGCGCACCTCGTCGTAGTCCTCACCGAGGAATCCGGTGGCGGCCGCTGAGCCGTAGGCGCGGAACCACATGTCGGCCTCAAGCTGGCGCCCGCCCTGGGTGGTGACCCGGAAGGGTGAGAGCACGCCGACATCGACCGGGGGCAGGAAGCTGAGGGAGTCACCGGTGAGGATCTCCACCCCCCGCTGGGTGAGCTGGTCGGAGATGGCCTCGCGGATCTCCGGCTTGTAGTCGCCGGCGGGCAGGATCCTGTCGGCGGCCTCCAACATGGTCACCTTGACCTTCGGGAAAGCCGAGGTAATCTCACCGGCCAGCTCGACACCGACAGCGCCGCCGCCCACGATGAGCACTCGTGAGGACTGCTCGAGGTTGGCGTGAACGCGCTCAATACGGGCCTTGGCGATGACCGAGGAGGACTCCATGTGCTTGGCGGGGAAGGGGTAGGCGGTCCCGGTGGCCAGCACCAGGTAGTCGGCCTCGATCGGTCCGTGACCGGAGACCTCAACGGTGGTGCCTCGCACCGTCAGCACCGTTCCGTGAACGACGCGCCCGTTGGTCAGGAGCCTGTCATAGGGCAGGAAGATCTTCTCCGCCCAGTCACGGTCGACCGCCGCGCGCAGCGCCGCGGCGTGGCTGACGAAGGTGTCCTTCTGCTCCACGAGGGTGACCTCGGCGACGTCGTCGAGGGCCTTGGCAGCAGTGATACCACCGTATCCACCGCCGACGATGGTGACGCGAGCCATATTATGTTCCTTCCGGTGATGAGAGGGTGAAGATGCGAACTGCGTCCATCAGGCCAGTCCACGACGTCGAAGAAGAGGCAGGATGCCGGGGTCGCGTCCGGTGAAGGCGCGGTAGGAGACCAGAGGGTCTCGACAGTCGCCGCGGGAGAGGAACTCGCGGCGGAAGATCTCTCCGGCCTGGCGGTTCAGGCCGAGATCGCCGTCGATTGCACCATCGGTGGTGAACCACTCGACGGCATCGGCGTCCATGACCTCGCTCCAGATATAGGCGTAGTAGGCGGCGCTGTAGCCCCCGGCAAAGACGTGGGAGAAGTAGGTGGTGCGGTAGCGGGGAGGCACGAGCGCGTCATCGACTCCGGCCCGGGCCAGGGCCCGGTGCTCGAAGTCCTCCACCTCATCAATGCGCGTCGGGACCTCGCCGGAGGGCAGGGTGTGCCAGGCCTGGTCGAGCAGGGCCGCCCCCAGGTACTCGGTGGTGGCGTAGCCCTGACCGAAGGCGCCCTGGCCTCGCAGCTGCTCGGCGAGCTCAGGCGGGAGAGGCTCGCCGGTGTCCACGTGGCGCGCGTAGGAGGCCAGCACCTCGGGGTGAAGCGCCCACTTCTCGTTGAGCTGGCTGGGGAACTCGACGACGTCGCGGGGCACGGCTGTTCCGGAGGCCGAGGGGTAACGGACCTGGGAGAGCAGGGCGTGCAGAGCGTGCCCGAACTCATGGAAGCAGGTGATGACCTCGTCCCAGGTCAGCAGGGCCGGGCCGGAGGTGGGCTGCTCGATATTGCAGCAGTTGATGACGACTGGTTTGCGGCCGGTGAGTGTTGAGCCGGTGACGAGACTGTCCATCCAGGCACCGCCGGACTTGCCCGCCCGGGCGTAGTAGTCGCCGACGAACAGGCCCAGAACCGGTGCCTGCGAGTCCTCGCCGTCGCGCACCTCCCAGACCTTCACGCCCGGGGCGTACATGTGCTCTGCCAGGTCCTCGCGCTCGTGGAAGGTGATGCCGTAGAGGCGGTTGGCGGCGTAGAAGACGCCCTTGGTGACCACGCTCCACAGCTCCAGGTAGGGGGCCAGGACCTCGTCGTCGACGCCGAAGCGCTCCTTGCGCTCAGCGGCCTCGTAGAGGGGCCAGTCGGCGGGACCGAAGGTCTCACCGGCCTGGGTCTGCGGGTCGAGGTCCATGCGGGCGGCATAGATCTGCGCGTCTGCGCGGGCGTTGGCCATGGCCGGCGGCGTGAGCCGGCCGAGCAGTTCTGAGACCGCCTCGGTGGTTCGGGCGGCTGACTCCGCGGCCACGAGGGCGGCGTGGTGCGGGAAGCCCAGGAGGGCGGCCCGTTCGGCGCGCAGCCGGGCGAGCTCCAGAACGATGCCGCGGGTGTCACCGAGGGTGCTCTGCTTCCCCAGTCCTCGGCTCACGGACGTCTCCAGCAGAGCGAGCCTGGCGCCGTGGGGCCGGGTGGTGGCCAGGGCCGGCGGCACCGTGACGTTAGTGACCCCAGCGGCGTGCATGGCCTCGGTGACCAGGACGGAGAAGCGCGTCTTGAGCGCGTTGACGCGGGCGTTGATCTCCTTGAGCCTGTGCGTGTCCGCCTCGTCCAGGCCGACGCCGTTGCGTTCGAACTCCTCGACGGTCAGGCGGATGAGGCGGGCGGCCTCGGCGTCGATGACGGTGCCGTCGGCGTCGCGCACGGCCTGCCCCTCAGGAGCTTGGGTCACCATCTCATCGAGGACCTTGAAGCGACGGTAAAGACGGGAGTCGAGGTGATAGGCGTCGGAGTGGGCCGCCTGCTCAGGGGCCAGGGCCTCCTCGAGCTCGTCGAGGTCCGGGCAGTCGGTGGCGGAGGTCAGAGCGTCCAGCACCGTCAGCGCCCGCTCCAGCAGCTCACCGGATCGCTCCAAAGCATCGACGGTGTTGGCGATCGTGGGTGCGTCCTCGTTGGTGGCGATCGCCTCCCACTCCTGGCGCTCGGCAGCCATCCCGGCACGGATGGCCGGTTCGATGTCGGCGTGGTCCACCGCCGTGAAGCCGGGCAGGCCAAGGTCGAGCGGCCACGGCTTGGCGAAGACGTTCGACTCCGGGAGGTCAGTGCCGTCAGTGGTCTCGCTCATGGGCCCATCGTGCCATGACCCCGGGCCTTCTCAAGCGCAACGTGCAGACACCGGTGGGTCATTGGTCCTTATCGGAAGGCTTGACGAGCTTCTGGCCGGGCGGGTTTCCCACCACCAGGGACACGATGAGCTCCGCGACCTCGGGGGCATCGGGGTCCCGACTGTCAGTGTCGAAGGCGCGGTTGGCCCACCATCCGTCCACGGCCAGCAGCGCCACGCGTTGCATGGCACTGAGCTCACGGATCTCACCCACCCACTCCCGGCGCAGCGTGTTCCAGGTCTCCTTGAGCATCTCCGCCTCCGGCGTGGCCGAAAGCATGAAACTGACCTCTCCAGGGAGGATCTCGCCGTCGAGGACGGAGCGCGTCAGGGCCTCGATGCGCTCGGCCCGGCTCGCCTCCTCCAGCGGCTTGCCCAGTGCTTCCAGCGCCGCAGCCCGCCACCGCTCCTGGAAGGCTGCAGCGATACCCTCCAAGAGCTCGGTCTTGGTGCGGAAGTGGTAGATCACTCCGCCTCGGGTCAGTCCGACGTGCTCGGCCAGGGCGTCGAAGGTGAGGGCATCGAAGCCGTCACGGTGGGCCAGCTCGAGCGCCCCGGTGATGATGCGGTCGCGTTTCGAGGTTCTCATGCGGTCTCCTCACTCGTCTCGCTCGTGGCCGGAACATGGCGTGCCGCCATAACGCCCGCCACCAGGAGGATGACGGCGGCAATGACGGCCGTGGCCTGCATGGCGCGGGTGAATGCCTCTCGGGCCTGAACCATCAGCTCGGCCTGCCCGGGGTCGCCCGGGTCGATGGCACCCGCCAGGGTGGCCAGGGACTGCTCGGCGGCCTCTGCCACCCGCCGCGGAAGACTGGAGGGAACCCGCCCGAGCAGCAGCCGGTAGCCGACATCCTGAATCGTACCGAGCACCGCGATGCCCAGGGCGACGCCCAGCTCGAGACCGGTTTCGGAGATGGCCGAGGCCGCTCCGGACCGGTCCGCCGGCACCGCCCCCAAGACTGCTCCGGTGGAGACCGTGAAGGCCAGGCCGATGCCTGCGCCGATGATGAGCAGGCCGGCGCAGATGACGACGATTCCACCGTAGGACTCCCCCAGCGCGACGACAATCAGTCCCACCGCGGCCATGAGCAGGCCGCTTCCGAGCGCCCGGCCGTTGCCGAGCCGGCGTACCACCGCGGTGACGACCGCGACGACGACGAGGGAGGCCAGTGACGAGGGCAGCTCGGTCAGGCCCGCTCGGAGCGTGGAGTAGCCCCGAACGAGCTGGAGGTACTGAGAGAAGAAGTACAGCAGGCCTGCCAACGCGAAGATCGCCAGGACTGTGGCCGCAATCGCCCAGGTGAATGCGGGTCGTCTGAAGAGCTCGACGTCGATCAGCGGCGTGGCCAGCGTGCGCTGACGCCTGATGAACAGCCATCCGGCGGCCAGGCCGCCCGCCAGTGCTGCTACTGCGATGACGGTGAGGCCGTCGTGCGCGAAGGACTTGACGGCGTAGGTGATCGGCACGATGGCCAGGACCGACAGGACCGCGGAGGCCAGGTCCACCGGGACTCCCTGATCGTTCTTGGACTCCGGTAGGACCCACAGGCCCGTGACGATGACGGCCGCCATGACGGGAACGTTAATGAGGAAGACGCTGCCCCACCAGAAGTGTTCGAGCAGGACTCCACCGACCAGGGGTCCCAGGGCGGTGCCACCCGAGCTGCCAGCCGACCAGATGGCGATGGCGGTGGTGCGGTGGCGGGCGTCGGGGAAGATGTTGCGGATGAGGGACAGGGTGGAGGGCATGATCGTGGCGCCGCCGACGCCCAGCAGGGCTCGGGCGGCGATGAGGGCTCCCGCGCTGGGCGCGAAGTCCAGGAGTACGAGCCACACCCAGAACTGTACTTTACGTGCAGTATAGTTATAGCTGTGTCGAAGGTCTCTTCTCAGCGCAGGCGGCGACTGCGCAGCACCGCCTCCACGTTCGGAGGGAAGTAGTCCGGCCCCTTGAGGACCTTGCCGTCCTCGCGGTAGACCGGCTTGCCGTCGGCACCCAGCTTGGACATGTTGGAGCGCTGCACCTCGGCGAGCACGGATGCGAGGTCGATCCCGGTCTCCAGGGCCATGCCGTAGATGACGTAGATGAGGTCCGCCAGGGCGTCGGCGGTCTCGACGGTGTCGCGAGCGCCGTCGTCGGCGGCCACGGCGCGGCGGTAGCTCGACTCGATCTCGGCGCGCGCCGCCTGCCCGTAGACGGCGCCGACGAGCTCGGAGAACTCCTCGGCGATGAGACTCATGCGCATGTCGAGACTCTCGCGCTCGAGGCTGGCGCCGTCGGTCTGGACGGGAAGTCCATAGACGTGGTGGAAGCGCCGTACCAGGGCCTCGGGGTCGTCGCCCTCCCTCTCTCCGACGCCGTCGTGCGCTACGAGGGGAAGAACGCTGTCTGTCTCAACGGGGCCGTCCCAGGGAACTCGCGGCTCACGCGGATCCTCGGGCAGCAGGGTGGCGATCCAGCCATCATGGAGCCGGCCGTCATTGGGCAGGAAGCGGCGCACTCGCCCTTCCCGCTGGAAGCCGAGGAACCAGACCACCTTCCAGGAGGCCCAGTTGGGCACCAGCCCATGGCTCGTCTCATGGATGTCGCAGCGCCACCTCAGCGCGGACAGGGCCAGGGGGCCGTTCGGGTCGAAGGCCGTATCGATGAGGGCGGCGACGGCGCGGGTCATGGTGCCGCGCCCGCGCGCCGCAGCAGCGAGCCAGTAGCCGACCTCGCCGGTCCGAACGTTCTCAGGGCCACTCAGGGTGATACCGAGCATGCCCACTAGGTCCGGAGAGGCACCGGCATCGGCCTCGCGGATCGCCCAGGTGAGCTCGCGTCCCTCGCTCCAGCCCTTGGCCACAACCTGCTCGACGAAGAACTGCGCGTCACTGCGCTGATAGTTGCGAGGGACGAAGGTCCACTCCTGAATGTCCGCGTCCTGGCAGATCTCGGTGATGCGGTCGAGGTCGTCGCCGGTCGGGACCGACAGGACCAGTGCGGGCAGGTCACCGTCAGCAGCAACGGTCATCTCAAAGGAGTCCATGGAGGCCGATGCTAACGCCTCTGCCTCGCCTCTCTCGTGAAGAGCCGCCCGAATTCCTCTCCCGGGTCATTTCATGGGCCTATGCTCGAGGATGATGTCCCCCAACGAGAAGAGCCTGAGTGACTACCGCCCCCACGCCTGAGAGCCGCCGCCATGGTCCCGCTATTCCCCGCTGGATGCTGCCCTCGGTGCGAGTCCGCAGACGCGGCGATGTCATCACGGTCGAGCAGCGGGTCCCTGCCCGTGTGGAAAGCATGCACACGAGAAGCACCTTCGACTCAGCTCATCGCGGCTACGTGGAGCACCATGACATTCCGAGCTTCGAGTCTGGTCTGGGGTCTCCGACCGGCCTTGCCCTCGTCAAGGAGCGTTTGTCCATTCCGGCTAGTGCGGCAAGTGAGCAGCAGGTTCGTCAAGCCGTAGACCACGCTATCGCCGCCTACGACCCGGGCACGGCGGCGCTGTCCGTTCAGCTCAGTGGGGGCATGCTGCTGCGACTGCTGCAGACCGCCGCCTCACTGGGACTGGCGGGAATCGGCCTGTACCTCGCCACCGCCTTCCACCGAAGCCCCTCCATCGCGCCCCCGGGCGATCCTTTCGCCGGTATCCAGAAGGTCTTCACAGTTCTTCCCAGCATCTTCGCCCTCGTGACACTCGCCATCGCGGTCACCTGCGCTCGCGCCGCTTGGGCCCTGCGCACTCCGAGGTTCGTGGCCGAGGAGCAGTGGGGGCTGTTGCGTCAGACCCTGACCCAGCTGGCGGGGCAGGAGCCCGGCTCATCGCGCCCCCTGGACATTGAGGCGGGCCAGCGCCGGGATCTCATCACTCACCCGAACGGAGTCTCCCTCACGCGAGGAGTCACCCGTGACGGGCGCATGGGTCCCCCATGGCCGGATGCCTACGACGTCGCCAAGCGCGTCAGGCAGGGGCGGCGCGCCCTGGTCGGCATGACCGTCTTCGCCTCAGTCTTCCTGACCGTGGGGGTTTTGATCTTCCTGCTGTTCATCGCGGCCGGGCAGCTCACACTCATTCCCTTGCTCTTCGGCGTCAGCGTCTTCGGCGCGATCGTCTCCCACACCTCCAAGCGGTGCGACCGGCTCCTCGTCTCTTATCCCAGCACGATGCCCGGAGGGGAAGAGCCTCGAGAGCTCAGCTGGGAGGATGTTGACACCGCCTCCTTGCCCGCGTGGTGCGATGCGCGCCGGCGCGAGCGCTACTGGAACCTTGCTGCGATCGTGTTCCTGGTTGAGTTCGTCGTGGCTGTTCTCGCCGTATTCGCCTCTGTGATGCTGAATCAGACTGCGTTCTCGACCGGCTCCTCCTCGCAGGAGGCCCACACCCACGCACTGATATGGAACTCGGTCCTTGCTCTGGTCGTCACCGCTGCGGCACTCGCCACCGTTGTGATCGGCAGGCAGTGGATTCAGAAGAAGGACAGCAAGCTGCGCCATCAGGCAGGACTGCTCTGAGTCCCCGCGGGCCTACGGCGCAGGACCGGCCAGCAGGTGACCATGATGAGGCCACCCAGTAGGCCGTAGGCCAGAGCCACCCACAGTCCGTGATCGTCGGCGAGCCGGCCGACAACCGGCGGTGCCAGGAGGCCCGCCAGACGGGCCAGCCAGGACACGATGGTCAGTCCCAGCCCGGGTGGAAGCCCCTCGACGTCGTCGGCGGCGGAGTAGGACACGGGGACGGCGACGGCGCACCCCGCCCCGGAGATCGCCATCCCCAGCAGCGTCCCGGGAACGGAGGAGACCAGGAGGGCGATGCCCATTCCGACGGTGACCAGCGCTCCGCCCCAGGCGATCACGGCTCGCTGGCCGACAGCGTCGATGATGCGGTCACCCACCAGGCGCCCCACGATCATCGTTCCTTGAAGGGCCACCAGCCCCAGCCCGACGTGACCGGCGCCGGCACCCTGTTCGGACAGGAGCAGGGAGGACCAGTTCATGGCGACGTCCTCGGGGAACATCGAGGCCGCGCACAGCAGACTGACGACGAGGAGCACGAGTACCGTGACCGGCCGGGTGCGATGAGAGGAGGTCAGCGGCCCCACCTCGACGCCGCCGTCGAGTTCCCCAAACTGGTCGGGGGCGCGATCAGTGCGGTCGTGACCGGGCAGGAACCACCCTGCGAGCAGGGGGCCTGCCGAGAGGACAAGCAGCACCACCGCCGTCAGCACCATGTGGGTTCCCAGCCCCACTCCGGCTCCGGCCATGGCCTGCCCCATGGCGGCTCCCAGGACCGCCCCCAGTGACCACGAGGCATGGAAGCTCGTCACGATGGAGGCGCCCCAACGGCGCTGAACCCGCAGCCCGTGAGCGTTCTGCGCGACATCGACGATGGAGTCCGTCCCACCCACAACCAGCAGGCAGACCGCCAGGACGATCCACGAACGGGCCAGGCCAGCTCCAAGGAGAGCCAGAGCCACCACGAGCATGCCCAGGCTGGCGACCTTGGCCGAGGTCAGGCGGGAGATGAGCCATGACGCGGCCAGCCCCGCCACGAGAGCGCCGACGCTGGCTGCGGCCACCGCCTGCCCGAAGGCGCTCTTGCTCAGCCCCAGCGTCGCCACGATCTGTGGGAAACGCGGCACCAAATTGGCGAATCCCAGGCCATTGGCCAGAAACACTAGACAGACCCCGGCGCGCGCGTAACAGCTCGGGACTGCGCCGCGCATCAGGAGGACTGCTCAGTGGGGTGGCGGAATGCATGACGGCCCACTCTACCGAGGAGGGTGTCCTGTGACCCGACATAGGGAGTACTCCCCACCACAGCTGGAAGGGGCCAACGTGACGAGCCCTCCCCTCTACCCTTAGGCTGTGACTCGTACGCCGATCTGACACCAGAAAGCGCATCAGCCCGGGTGCTCTCAGCCATGACCGCGCCCGTCACTCCCTGCCCCGTCTTACATGGAGGATTCATGTCCTACGGAACCGGCCCCGCACCCTACGGCGGCCAGGCACCATACGGCGACCAACCGGCCTACGGCGGCCAGGCACCATACGGCGGTCCCATGCCCTATCCCGGCGGCCCCGCCCCCTACGGCGCGCCCAACCAGTTCGGACAGTTCGGGCCCCCGCCTATGACACCCGACATCGCCCCACTGCCTGGTGCGAGCTTCGGTGAGGCCGTCAAGCGCTACTTCCAGCGCTACGCCCAGTTCCGCGGCTATGCGTCCCGCTCCGAGTACTGGTGGGTTGTACTCTTCAACAGCCTTGTTGTGATGGGTCTCTACTTCCTGTTGTTGACCCTCCTTGCCATTGGTGAGGCAGGAGACAGTTCCGGAGCCACCATCGTGGGCTCTGTGGTTGGGTTTCTCATCATGCTTTATGGGGCGGCTACATTTGTCCCGAGCCTGGCCATCGCGGTACGGCGCCTGCACGACAATGGAAAGTCGGGGCTCTGGTTGCTCATCGCTTTCGTTCCTGGCGGCTCAATAGTGCTCCTGGTCTTCTTCTGCTTGGAGTCCCGCCCCGACCTCTACCGCCCTGAGTGGAGCTAAGCGAAACTCCCTGAGGGACAACGCATGATCCCCGGAACCTTCTGGTTCCGGGGATCATCTATTGGTGGTGTCCGAGGGGGGACTTGAACCCCCACGCCCGTTTAATAAGGCACTAGCACCTCAAGCTAGCGCGTCTACCTATTCCGCCACTCGGACTTGTGCTGTCTCCTCCGCCTTTCAGCGGCTTGGCCAGGACCTCGCCCTGGCGACGCAGAGAAACTTAGCATGACGGCCACCGAGGCCACCAAGCCACGTTCAAGTGCTTCCCATCACACTGCGGTGCTCTCGACGCTCAAGGTCACCTGCATGGACCAGCTCGCCCCGGGCTCGATGGTGGGTGCGTGCTCTCGCACCGCCCCGCTTTCGACGCACACCATGGCAGGGAACTCGTCGTCGGCCATGTCCGGCAGCGGGGCGCTGTACGTGGACCAGGGGTTCCACACGATCGTTGAGGGCGCGTTGCGCTTGTCGATGCCGATGGTGCGCTGATGCCCAGGATCAGTGACGGTGATCGGCTCGGCGGAGTCATAGATGCGGTCCACGGGGCCGCCTATCGTCACATCGCCTTCCTGGACGTGGCGGGCCTCCTGGGGACTGCGAGCCAGGTTGTCGCTGTAGGGGGCGCCTGCGAGCCCGCTGATGCGGCTGGCGGTGACGTCGTGGACTGAGAGATAGGTGTGGGCGGCCGCCTCCACCGTGCGGGGCTCGGTCCCCTCGTTGCGCAGGCTAAGTCCCAGGCGCAGAGTCTCACCGACCTCGACCTCGTAGAGCGCTGTCAGGCGGTCACGACTGACGCTGAGAAGAGCTCGGACACCGCCGCCGTCGGTGGCGGTCACCGTTAGCAGCCGCCAGGGGGCGATGCGGGCCCACCCGTGCTTCGGTACGGCGTCGCCGTTGATGCCGACGCCGAACTCCGGTAGGCACAGGGGGATTCCTCCACGGATGGCGGTGGCGCCGTCGAAGACCGCCTGCCGTGAGGTGAAAATGACCTCTGAGGCGCCGCGCGGGACCCAGGAGGTCACGGTAGCGCCGTGAAGGTAGATCTCCGCCGCTCCGGCCGGGGCGTCAATAAGAAGCCTCTGCTGCCCTCCCCGCCCTGGCCCTAACGCAGCGGAGCGGGGCAGACGCATCTGGTTCATCACGGCGGGGTGCGTCGGATTGCCGACATTCGGGGCGGTCATGGGGCCACGCTAGTAGGCTGGACGTGTTTCGTCAGCCCGTTTTCCAGCGAAGGACTGATCGTTCACCCCATGGCAACAAACAGCTCTCCGTCACAAGAGCCGACTCAGGACGCGTCGGCCGAAGTCCCCAAGTCCTCCCAGAACCCCGACTCCCTCCAGACGGCTCAAGAACGTGACTCGGAGAAGAGGTCCACCCGAGAGATCCTCAGCAGCAGTGGCCTGCTGAGTCGGCTCAAGGGCGCCCGTACGGCGCTGGACCGGGGGATCGACTGGGCGGAGAGACGCAGGCAGGCTGACCGCGACTACCAGCTGCACTGGGAGTCGGACCCGGAGGAGGAGGCGACCAGGCCGGTCTCTCCCCCGGTATCCACCACCCATGTGCGCGTGGCCCCCTCGGTCTCCTTCCCCGAGACGGTCACGACCCGTTCCTCAGTCATGGACTCCCTGCCCTCCTGGCTGGTGCGGGGCGGCATAGGGGCCTGGCTGGGACTGGGCATCATCATTGTCATCGGCCTTGTCTTCTATGCCACCTCGCAGGTGATCCCGGTCTTCATCGGCCTGTTCATGGCACTGGTGTTCACTTCGATCCTCCAGCCGATGGTCAACCTCTTCGCCAGGATCATGCCCCGATACCCGGCGACCTTCCTGGCGCTGCTCGCCACCATCGGTGCGATCGCCGGGCTGGTCACGTACGTGGTCACCTCGGTCACCAGCCAGTGGAGCTCCTTGGCATCCCAGTTCGGTGATGGCCTCAACACCATCATGGACTTCCTGGAAAAGGGGCCGCTGCACCTGACGCAGCAGCAGATCTATCACCAGCTCCAGCTCTGGCTGCGCCAGGGGCAGCACTATCTGCAGTCCAACGCCCCGTCCCTGGCCTCGGAGGTGCTGTCCAACGCCGGTGCGGTCGTCGATGTGCTCACGGTCCTGGCCCTGGCACTGTTCGTCACGATCTTCTTCCTGGCCTCCGGGGGCAGGATGTGGCGCTGGTTCCTCAACGAGCTGCCTGCCACGATGCGGGAGTCGACCCACCGGGCCGCGGGCGCCGGCTGGTACACCTTCGCCGGTTACGCCCGCGGCACCGTGCTGGTGGCGCTCACCGACGCCATCATGGCCGGGATCTTCCTCCAGCTGGTAGGGATCCCGTTGGCGGCCCCCCTGGCGGTGCTTGTGTTCATCGGTGCTTTCATCCCGATCATCGGTGCACCTCTGGCGATGCTTGTGGCCATGGTGGTGGCCCTGGCCTCCGGGGGCTTCGTCACCATGATTGTTGTCGGCGTGGGAGTGGCCGGGATCGGCCAGATCGAGGGGCACATCCTCCAGCCCCTCATCATGGGACGTCAGGTCTCTCTGCACCCTGTGGTGGTGATCATCGGCGTCGCCCTGGGGACCTACGCCGCCGGCCTGCTCGGCGCGATCGTCGCGGTCCCGCTGATCAGTGTGCTCTGGTCCGTCTACTCCGAGCTGCACACCAAGGACGCCCCGGTCACGGGTGAGCTGCCCGCCTACTCCTCCCGCAAGGGGTGAGGGCCGCCGCTCTCAGCACCAGTCCCGGCTGCCGGTACTCGGGACCCCGGGAAGGACCTGGAGACGATCGGCCATGAGTGCGATGACTCCGTCGCCCTTCTCAACGGTGCCGCGCACGATGAGGGCGACAGCGCGTCTGCCGATGCTGCGGTAGCGACGCCACATGCCGGCTCGGCAGACGACGTTGAGCAGACCAGTCTCATCCTCCAGGTTGAGGAAGATCATGCCGGAAGCCGTGTGGGGGCGCTGCCGGTGGGTGACGACGCCGGCGACCCGTACCCGGCTCCCATGCTCCTGATCTGCCAGGTCGGCTGTGCTCAGCACGCCGTCGGCGGCCAGTGAGGGGCGCAGCAGCCTCAGGGGCGAGCCCTGCGTGGACACTCCGGTCAGGCTCAGGTCGGCGGCCTGGCGCTCGCGGTCGGTCATGGTCGGCAGGGTCGGGGCCTGAGCACCGACAGCAGTTCCCGGAAGCGTGGGCTGGCACCACGCGCCCTGCCCTTGTCGGGAGGCGCCACGACGTCGGCCGTGCTCATCGGAGAGGACTCCGGCGGCCCACAGGGCCTGACGGCGCTCCACACCTAGACTGTCCAGGGCTCCTGAGACCGCCAGCGACTCAAGGCGGGAGCGGCTCAGGCTCACGCGTCGCGCAAGATCAGCCAGGTCCCGGTAGGGGCCGTGGGCACGGCGCTCGGTGACGATGGCCTGTGCGGCCCGCTCCCCCAGTCCCTTGATGGGGGCCAGGCCCAGGCTCACTGCGAGGTCGTCGTGGACGTCCAGAGCAGACGGGGCGGCAGGATGGGGCCTCAACGGCTCCCACTGGTCTGATCCGCTGGTATCCCGGCGGTCCTCCCGCCGCTCGACGGTGGCCTGAGCCAGTGAGCGGTTGACGTCCGCGGGCAGGACGCGCACACCGTGACGGCGAGCGTCGGCAACCAGGGACTGCGGGGACCAGAAGCCCATGGGCTGGGCGGCTAGGACCCCGGCATAGAAGTCCTCAGGCTTGCGTGCCTTGAGCCAGGCCGAGGCGTAGACCAGGTAGGCGAAGGAGAAGGCGTGGGACTCGGGGAAGCCGAACTCGGCGAAAGACCTCAACTTGCTGTAGATCGTCTCCGCGGTGGGTGCGTCGATGCCCCGGGACCTCATTCCGGCCACGAGCTTGTCGCGGAGGGCGTCCATGCGCTCGATGGATCGTTTGGCTCCCATGGCCTGACGTAGGGTGTCGGCCTCGGCGGGGCTGAACCCCGCGGCGTCGACGGCGATCTGCATGAGCTGCTCCTGGAAGAGCGGTACTCCCAGAGTCTTGGTCAGGGCGGGCTTGAGGGACTCATGCAGGTAGGTGACCTCCTCGCGTTTCAGCCGGCGGCGGATGTAGGGGCTGACGGCGTCGCCCTGGATGGGGCCGGGGCGGATGAGGGCGACCTCGACGACGATGTCGTAGAAGGTCTGGGGGCGGAGTCGGGGCAGGGTGGCCATCTGGGCACGCGACTCGATCTGGAAGACCCCGACCGTGTCCGCGGCCGTGAGCAGCCGGTAGACGGCCGGGTCCTCCTCGGGCAGGGTGTGCAGCCCCCAGGGACGGCCGGACTGGGAGGTGCGCAGCTCCCCTTCCGTCACGGAGTCGGGAACGGTCTGCCCCCGCTGTGCCAGTGTGGTGAAGGCCAGTCGCAGGGCGGTGAGCGCCCCCAGGCCCAGGAGGTCGAACTTGACCAGGCCGGCCTCGGCGCAGTCGTCCTTGTCCCATTGGAGGACCGAGCGGTTGTCCATGGCGGCCCAGCGCACCGGGCAGACCTCGGTGACAGGGCGGCCGCACAGGACCATGCCTCCGGGGTGGACCCCCAGGTGGCGGGGCAGTCGCAGCAGCTTCTCCGCGATGTCGAGGACTGGCTCGGGGACCTCGTCGCTCTGCCCGGTCAGTCCTCCGGGGCGCACCGAGGTCCACCGCTCCATCTGCTTGGCCCAGGCGTCCTGCACGCCGGCGGGGTGGCCGAGGGCTCGGGCGGCGTCGCGGACTGCGGATCGGGGGCGGTAGGAGATGACGTTGGCGACCTGGGCGGCACGTTCTCTGCCGTATCGGGAGTAGACGTGCTGGATGACCTCCTCGCGGCGGCAGGCCTCGATATCGAGGTCGATGTCTGGGTAGCCGGCTCGCCCTGGGGACAGGAAGCGCTCGAAGAGCATCTGGTGCCTGACGGCGTCGACGGCTGTGATGCCCAGGGCGTAGCAGACTGCGGAGTTGGCCGCCGAGCCTCTCCCCTGGCACAGGATTCCCGACTGTGCGCAGAACTCGACGATGGCGTGCACGATGAGGAAGTAGCCGGGGAATCCCAGGGACTCGATGACCTCGAGCTCGTGGTTGAGCACCTCCCAGGCTCGGGGGTGCTCCTGCGGGGTGCCGTAGCGGCGGGTGGCGCCCTGGCGGGTGAGCTCGCGCAACCAGCTGGCAGGAGTGTGTCCCTCCGGGACATCGGCGTCGGGGAGGTCCGGGGCGATAAGGGACAGGTCGAAGGCGAGGTCTGCGGCGAGCTCGGCGGCCAGGTCGACGGCGTCGGGGCGGCGTCGGTGGAGCCGTGCCATGTCCTGGGCTCCTCGCAGCCAGCGGCCGATGGCGGGCAGGTGACCGCGGGCACCCTCCAGGTCGGTGACCAGGCGGGTTGAGGTGAGAACGTCGGCGAGGCGGGCGTCGGTGGGGCGGGCGCAGCGCACTGCACCGGTGGCCACGAGGGGCAGCCGGTGGTCGTGGGCCAGCCGGGTCAGGGCATCGGTGAGGGCGGCGTCGGTGGGGCCTCCGTCCAGGGTGAGCTCAACGGCCAGGCCGATTGCAGCATCTCCTTCAGCCTGTCGGTGAGCGATGGTCGTGGGGCCGGTACTGGGGGGACGGCCTCGGTCGGGCGCGGCGAAGAGCTCGGTCAAACGTCCCAGGCAGGCGTCTGCCGCCTTCAGGTCCCAGGTGTCGGGGCGATGAGGATCGCCCAGGGCCCGATGCAGGGGGCCGTTGGCGGTTCCGGTGAGGACGAGGCAGGTCCCTGCTGCTGCCTCGGTCTGGCCGGTGGGGTCGGTGCGGAGAGCCGAGGCTAGCGTGGTCAGGTCGTGGGCTGGTTCTTGACGTTGCCCTGCGTCCAGGTTGTGCCGGGAGATGGCGGACACCAGGCGTCGGTAGCCGGTGGGGTTGCGAGCCAGGACGGGCAGGTGGGAGCCGTCGGCCAGGGTGAGCTCGGTGCCGTGAATGGTGGGTAGGCCGTGGGCGCGGCCTGCTTGGGCGTGCTTGACGATGCCGGGGACTCCGTCGTGATCGGTCAGGGCGAGGGCCTCCAGACCGAGCTCGACGGCGGCCGAGGCCAGGTCGTCGGGCTCGTTGGCCCCGTCGAGGAAGGAGTAGGCAGAGTGGGCGTGGAGCTCGGCATAGCGGTGTCGACTGGTCATGTCTGTCCGTGGCACCTGATGGTTCAGAAGGGTGGGGCTTGGTCGATGAGGGGGGCGAGTCCGAGGGTGTGGGCGGCCTGCGGGTAGGGGGTGGTCTCGTAGTCTCCGGGTTTCTGGCCGGGTTGGGGGCCGCGGGTCACGAGGCGGGCCCTGCCGCTGCGGCTGGTGTTGGTGCTGAGACTGGTGTGGTTGTGGGCCGGATTGTCGAGTGCTCTGTCAAGGGCCCGGTTGAGGCGGTTGATGATGTCGGGGCTGATCTGCTTGCTCAGGTCCTTGGGTATGACGGTGCCGGGAACAAGGTACTGGTGGGGGCCGACCCTCTTGGGGTGGCGGGTGATGGTGCCGTCTGGGTGGCGCTGGTAGACGGTCTTGTCGGGGGTGTGCCAGGACAGGGTCCCGCTGGCCTGGTCGCGGGTGAGGGCCCATCCGGGGGTGTGCTTGAGGCGGTGGTGGGCCTCGCACAAGACCACGAGGTTGTCCAGGCTGGTGGTCCCGCCCTGGCTCCAGGCGGTGAGGTGGTCGATGTCGCACCGTTCGGCTGGGGTCTGGCAGGTAGGGAAGACGCAGACCCGGTCGCGGGCACGCACCAGGTCAGCCAGGCCCGCCGGGGGACGGTAGCGGGTGCGGCCCACGTCGATCACGACTCCGCTGACCGGGTCGGTGACCAGACGCTTCCAGGTCCCGCCGGCCGCCAGGGCCCAGGCAGTCATGGCCGGCACCGCCGCGCTGCGCGCCCCGATGCGCACCTGAGCAACCCCGCCCGCAGCGGCGGAGCTTGAGGCGGTGGACTGAGAGGCGGGATCAGCGGAGAACGAGGCGGCCGGCTGGGAGACGGGAGCGGCCGGGGCGGGTTCGGGCAGAGTCCTCCCGCCGGCAGTGGGCAGACTCCTCCCGCCAGTGGTGGGCAGACTCCGCCCGTTGCCCCGGGATGCTGGGCTGTGGAGAGGATCGGGCGTGACGGTGGTGGGGCTCTTGCTGGGGCTGGCTCTACCGGACTTCGGATGGCGGGGTCCCTCGAAGCACTCACCGCCTCCGGGGTCACCACTGCCGGTGGGGTCTCCCGGTGGTGCCAGGCTGTTGAGGGGGACGGTGACCTGGACGTCGATGTGGATGCCTGCTGGGAGGGGGAGGTGTCCGGTGCCTGAGGGGGTCCACCACGGGCTAGTGGA